>DASZFN010000589.1:0-3663 GCA_035939715.1 Gemmataceae bacterium
GAGCCGCAACCAAATTTGTGGTAGCGTTGCATTCCTGATTAAGATGTTTGTTTCCAAGGCAAGCCATCTCGAAAGGAGTGCAACGCTATGCAGCAGTTTATCGCAAAATTCGGCAGCAAGGTCCAAGGAGTCCTTTCCGGCGCGGACCGACTAGTTTTTCGGGGTAGCCTGAGGGCGATCCAGTATCGCAACGGGATGATGGGCTATCTTTGGCACAAGAAGGTGCCCCTGACAGCGTTCGGCAAGCACGCCGAACAAATCACCAAACAGATCAAAGAATCGTCGTTGGTGGAAGCCGGACGACAGCGACGCCCGATTCAATACCTTCCGTCGAGCAAGACCGACAAGAAGACTTTGGCCGAGCAGATCGCCGCGCGGGATAAGATCGACGACGGCTTGATTTGCGTGCTCAGTTGCGTGGAGCCGTGCCTCAGTTTCGAGGTTGGCCCTAATCCGGAGAAGAAGCTGGTGGAACTGAAGTACAGACTGCGAAAGTGTCTGTTCCTTTATCACTACTGGATGCACCCGATCTTCGGATTCATGAGCGCTCGCATCCAGACCTGGTTCCCCTTTCAGGTACAGATCTACCTCAATGGGCGCGAGTGGCTAGCCCAGCAAATGAAGCGTGAGGGCTTGCAATACGTCCGGCAGGAAAACTGTTTCCCCTGGATCGAGGACTATGCGCGTGCCCAGTTGCTGATGGACGAGCAATTGAAGACCGACTGGCCCAAGCAACTCCAAACCGTGGCACAACAGCTCAATCCGTTTCACGCCGAAATGTTCGCCGGCTTTCCGGCCGCTGAGTACTACTGGTCGGTTTGCGAAAGCGAGTGGGCCACGGACGTGGGATTCGGAGGGAACGTGGAACTGCGACGGCTGTTCCCGCTACTGGTAGAGCATGGGATGACCAGCTTTTCCAGCGCCGATGTGATGAAGTTTCTGGGCCACAAAGTGCCACTCAACGGGGAAGTGAACGGAAATTTCCAGGGTGAGGTCTGCACGGACATGAAGCGTCGGGCGTTGGGGGTGCGGGTAAAACATCGCGTGGACCAAAACTCCGTCAAGATGTACGACAAGGCGCACACCATGGGAGGCAGCGTCTTGCGGGTTGAAATGACGATGAATAACGCGAAAGTTTATCGCGTTTACAGGTCCGCCGAAGGTGAGCCGGACCAAAAAAAGGAATGGAGGCCGATGCGCCGTGGTTTGGCCGATCTGCACCGGCGCGGAGAAGTATCCCAACAAGTCAATGAGCGGTATCTGGACGCATTGGCCAGTGTGGATGAGAGCGTGCGCCTGCACGAGATTCTCGCACCCGTCGAGAAACGCCAACGGTGGAAAGGCCGGCCGGTCCGAGCGCTGCATCCGTTCTCCTCCGACGACACGCTCCTGCTAGGAGCCGTAGCCATGGGAGACTTCATGATCCGAGGCATCGCCAACCAAGATACAGCGCGTGCTCTTCCCTCAACTGGCTACCGACTCCCGCGAGGCCAAACACCGCTCCGCGCTGGTCAGCCGCAAACTTCGCCTGCTTCGTGCTCATGGGATCATTCGCAAAGTACCTGGCAGAAGCCTCTACCAGGTACCTGCTAGCGGCCGCCTCTTCCTGAATGCCTTCCTGATCGCTCGTCAGGCCAGCGCTAACCAATTGATGAAAAAGGCAGCTTGATGATTTTCTTCGCAAAAAACAAAGAAAGACAGCATTAGTAGTACGAATAAGAGAAAACACGACTTATCCCTGCTTACGCGCCCGGCAGATATACCCCAGTGTAAAATTACGGTCGCGATCGAGGAAATCCAGAAACGGCAGAACGAGCGCCGGTGGAACCACCAGCATCGCGGCCGGGATGAACCACAGCCAGCGAAGACCCCCTGAGAAGAATTGTAGACCGTTCAGCAGCCGCCGCGCCAGCAGCCGGAAATACCCTCCCACCGGGCGCATCTCCACTACTTCGTACCCGCTTTTCTCCAGCAGATACGCCAAGCCATAGCGCGTGTACCGGAAGTAGTCGTTGGGCGCCTGGTGAACCTCCCACTCATGCGGCGCGGCCACCAGCAGGGTGCCGCCGGGCGCAAGGGCGCGGGCGATCTCCGCCAGGGCGCGGCCGGGCTCGCGGAGGTGTTCGATGGTCACGATGTGCAGGGCCGCGTCGAACGCTCCATCGCGGAAGGGGAGGGCCGCAAGATCCGCAACGGCATCCAGCCGGCCATAGTCCCAGGCCGCATTGCCCACCGCAAGGTCCACGCCGCAGTATCTCTGGCACCCAAAGTGGTGCGCGTATTGCCCTTCCCCCGCGCCCGCATCCAGCACCCGTGCGCCTGCCGGCAGGTCGCGCGCAAAGGCCGCGACGGCATCGGCGATCTCTACTTCAAAGTGCAGAATGTGCCGGCGGAGCGGCCGCGGCAGCCGGTACGCCAGCCCCGAGTAGTTCATCGGCGGCGCGCCTCGATCATCACTGTGGAACCGGCGCGGAAGGCCGCTTCCACCACAGTGAACGGCAGGGACGACATCACCAGGGCGAAGTATGCCAAGTCCTTGGCGAGACGCGCGCGGCCACTTTCCTTAACGCGCCGCACCCTTCGAGCCATGGGGTCGAGCGACGGAGCCAGGCTGCTTGCTAGGCCAGCCGGATTATCGCGCAGGGAGAAGTACTTGCGCCGCTGCACTTCGAAGCCGCACTGCTCCAGCAGTTTCTCGACGTCGCGATCGCGGAAGTCGAACAGGTGTCGCGGCACATCCACGCCGTTCCACGAGCGTCCCAGCAGGCGGAATTGCCAGGACGCCAGATTGGGCACCTGCACCACCAGGCGCCCGTCCGGCGCCAGCAGGTTGCGCGCGGCGCTCAGGTAGGCGCGCGGATCGTAGAGATGTTCCAGGACGTGGAACATGCTCAGGCCCGCGAAGCTTCCCGCGGCGAACGGGGCATTCTCCAGCATGGCGCAGACGGCCGGGGCGTGTTGGCGCCGCCAGGCGATGGCCGCGGCTTCGCGTGAAAAGTCCAACCCCACCGCGCGGAACCCGCGCTCCCGCATGAGGCCTAGAAACAGCCCGCCACCAGAACCGACATCGAGGAGTGGTCCGCGCGCGTGCGACTGGCGTAAGGCTTGTTCCACGAAGCGTACGTGGTCGCGCAAAACCAGGCGGCGGTAGGCTTCTTCCAGGCAGCTGGCCGCGCTTCGGTCCGGCGCGAACCAGTAGGAATCCGGATAGTACTGGCGCAGTTCCTCTGGAGCGGGCGGGGGATCGAGGCGAACCAGACCGCATTCGCCGCAACGCACCACGGCGAATTCCCGGGAGGTGGTGTGGTAAAGGCGGTCCGAGGCGCGGAAGAGCGGCGCAAAGCGGGCACTTCCACAAACCAGGCAGGCGCTCATGCGACTTCCCTCAGGCTGAGCCGGTGGTCCAGAATCAGCCTCCGGACCTGGGCGGGCGAGAGTTGCCGTATGCGCCGGATCGCGGCACGCTTGCGGAGCATACGAGGCGCCAGCCTCAGCGCCGCCAGATCGCCGCGGACCAGCGCCCCGGCCATCGCCCACTTCCCGCGGATCCCCGGGAACTGCGCCGTATCGCCCGTTCCCCGGCCGGCGGCCGCCATCCCCGCCACTACGCGCGCCGCAAAAAACACGGGATTGAGCCACAACAGGCTCCACGGAAAGAGCTTG
>DASZFN010000590.1:0-9176 GCA_035939715.1 Gemmataceae bacterium
AGGTGGTCGTGAAAATGCGCTCGCCGCCCGCGGTGAAGGCCAGTCCGACCGGGTTGTCCATGCCGCCAGTCATCACCGGTTCGATGCCCGTGCCATCAGGACGGCAGCGAAAGATATGCGCAGCCCGCGTCACAAACGGCGGCTTGCCGGGGCGCTCATAGGTTTGTCTGGCAAACGCCCCTTTGCACCAGTAAATCCAACCGTCCGGACTGAGGTACGGCCCATGCAAGTCATTAGCGCAGCGCGTCAGCGTCTTGCCCTGAAACCACTCGCTGCGTTGATCGGCCACGCCGTCGCCCTTAGTGTCGGTGAGCTTCCAGATGCTCGGCGGCGCCGCCACATAGAGCGCGCCGGCGTGCCACATCACTCCCTCGGGAAACATCATCCTGTCGGCAAAGACCGTGCGCCGATCGAAGCAGCCATTCCCCTTGGTGTCTTCCAGACGCACAATGCGATGCGGCTTCTTCTGGAGCTGAATGTCCACATTCTCCGACGAGCCAGACGAGTCGCTAACGTATAGCCGCCCTTCTTCGTCGAAATCCGCCTCAATCGGCCGGTCAACCAACGGCGGACCGGCGGCCAGCTCGATCGCAAAGCCGGCCGGCAGCGTGAACGTATGGCCGTTCAAGCGAATTTGCTGCGTTTTCGCCGCCGGCTCTCCTGCAAGCGCAGGCGGCAAAGCGGCAATAGCAAGAACCAGCGTCGCCAGGCCCAGGCATTTCATGTCATTTCTCCGGGGCAGAACGAGGAACACGGTCCAGCAAGCGCATCAACAGCGCCACGCCCAAACCCCAGGCGCCGTTGAGAATCAACGCGGCAATGATGAGCTTCGCGTCCACCGGCATCCCCTTGAGCGGGAAAACGATGAACAGGGCGACCGCGCTGGGGCCAATGGCGCCGATCAGCAGAGCCCGCAGCCAGTAAGCTGCTCCGGCCGTATTCTTCAACAGCGGCCAGATCGCCGCACCCCAGACGCCGCCCCAGAAGGCCAGCGAAATCACGGCCGGAATATGCAGCGGCGGCACAGCGTCAAGGTCGTAAGGCCTACGCGGACTGGCGCCGGCGAAATAGAACAACGCCAGCACGCCCTGGTGAAACACCAGGGTCGAGACGAAGCCGGCGATGAAGGCCTTCACAAACTGCATGGCGCGCTGATTCATGGATGACCGATTCGCCTTTTCACTTCCGTTTTTCATTATCAGACAGCGTTAGCGCCTTCATCGTAACTTACCCCCTGCTTTTTGTTAACCTGTTTCATGATTCCAACACGGATTGACTGAGCGGAAAAGTTGCTCAAGGCTTCGCGGTCACACGAGGACGACAGGGTATTGCGGTGCGGAAAAGAAACGCTAATAATGGACAGGAACAATGTGAGCTCGCAGATCATCTTTACCCGGAAGGAGGTCAATCATGGCGTCGCCGGACCTGACGCAGCTAGAAAGCGATACGCGTTTCCCGAGCGGCCGCTGGACGGGATTCTTTATCCAGCCGTGGATCCCCGGCCGGCACACCATGAGACTGGATCTGACCTTCCAGCAGGGCCGCATGGAGGCACAGGGGAACGATTGGGTGGGCCCGTTCACGTTTTCCGGGTCGTACGACTCTGTAGACGGCAAGTGCACCTGGACCAAAGAATATCTCGGCAAGCACCAGGTGTCCTACGCCGGCGTGAATGAAGGAAAGGGCATCTGGGGAGTGTGGGAGATCCGCCAGCTCTGGGGTTGGTATCACGACCGCGGCGTGTTTCACATCTGGCCGGAAGGGATGAAGCCGACGGCCGACGCGGACCTGACCGAGCGCGCACTGCTGGACGAGGTCGGCCGCATGCCGCCCTTCTCGGTCCTGGTTAGCCTGGTCCTCACCGGTCTATTGGTGGCCGGTTATGTCTTTTTGCATTTCTTCGGCTACTCCTGGATCAAGGGACTGTTCTGGTAGCCCAGTTCTTCTTCGTGATGGCTTACTTATCGAGACGACCGAGCGTGCCCCTTGCCTCGCGCTTGACTAGACAATCCGGGGCGCCTTCGGCGAGCCGTCGCAATACCCTCCGGGCCTCAACGGAGCCGATCTTCTCAAGAACTTCAATGACACGTAATGCCTGAAGCCTTGCCGGTTGATTGGCCACGTCCGACGACTCGTGCAAAATTGTCTCGATCCGCCGACGTGCAGCGCATTTTACGCTGAAGCTCGCCGTTGCCGCGATCCGCCGCACCTCCCGAAGCAGCGTCTGCGGATCGTAACGCAACCCGTCGGCGGCGGTGCCCGCGCGCTCGATGGCCCAGGCCAAGAGGCCGCCGCCCAGGGTTACCCCCACCGCGCGGGCCAGCCACAACGCTGCGGAATCGCGCGCTGATATAGAGTTTTTGCGATGCGCGTCAATTCTTGTGAGGACCACGGAGTTCCTGGGGCGCATAGGCGGCAGCGCTGTTCCATTCCCCATGGCCCAGCTTCTCAAGGCGCGCTGCCAGGCTTTCCCAGTAATGCGCGCGCGAATGAGCGAGCTGCAACAGCGTCAACCAGTCCGGCCTCGATACCGTGTCGCGCGCTTCTTTTGCCAGGGCGCGAATGGTGCGTGCGCGTTGGCGTGCGCATTGCGCGGCCTGGAGCGGACTGGCAAAACACTCCGGACACAGAAAGCCGACGGGGAACGGCCCGGCGTAGAGCAGCTCCGCATTTTGCTGCGGCGTGAATGGGCCGTCGCAAATGGCGCAAAGGACTCGGTCCCGGCGGGCGGCGACAAGACGTTCCAGCCGAAGTTGCTCCTGCATTAGAATAACCCCCTTTTCAGGTCCCATGATATGCCAGGGGAGATGTGGGCTTCCAATGCCAGGCTCTATCAGACGCAAAAGGCATGCCAGGAGTCCGGTAGAACGGAATTCATTCCGTTCAGCACCAGGCGGTGAACGGAATGAATTCCGTTCTACGGGCATTTCACAACCGCTTCACGGGCAAATAGCGAAAGCAGCCGACCACATGATCGTTCACCATGCCAACCGCCTGCATGAACGCGTACATGATGGTTGAGCCGACGAAGGTGAAGTCGCGTTTCTTCAAATCCTTGCTCAGGGCGTCCGATTCCGGAGTCCTGGCCGGAACGTCCTGGTGCTTGCGCCAAGCGTTTTGCCGCGGTTTTCCGTCCACGAAGCGCCAGACATAAGCGTCGAAGGTGCCGAACTCGTCCTGCACGCGGCGAAAAGCTGCCGCGTTCTTCACGGCGGCGGCGATCTTGAGCCGGTTGCGAATGATGCCGGCGTTGGTAAGCAACTGCTTCACCTTCGCCGGACCGTAGGCGGCCACGACGGCAGGATCGAAGCGGTCAAAAGCCTGCCGATACTCCACGCGCTTCCGCAGGATCGTCTCCCAGCTCAAGCCAGCCTGGGCGCCTTCCAGGATCAAGAACTCGAAAAGCGTTCGGTCGTCGTGCACCGGCACGCCCCATTCCCGGTCGTGATAGGCAATGCCAAGATCGGTCGTTGCCCAGTGGCAGCGGATGAGCTGTGCCATATTTCTGCTTGTCGTCCTGAACGGTAAACAGGGCTGTTCTTTCAATCCCGCGGCTCAGGGCAAAATTTTCGCGCGCATTTTTGTCACAGTCAATTGGCAGCCCGGAAGAAGGAGGTAACAGAAAGCCACCATCCTACAACCAATCAAGGGGGGTTTGCCATGAGACGGTTCTTGACACAATGGGTTTCCCGGCTTCGGCAACGGAAAACAGACCATCGCCGGCCGGAGCGGCGCGTGCGGCTGAACGTGGAAGGGCTCGAAGACCGGCTGACGCCGAGTGTGACTTTTCAGCCGCGGTTCGGAGCCGAGTCGCTGGTACCGAACCACACCGGCCCCGTCCTGAGCAGCACGCCGGTCAATCTCATCTTCGAGGGCAGTTATTGGCTAAACCCGACGGGGATCACGGAGCAAGACGTCATCAACAACGTCAACAACATCCTGGGCTCGCGTTACCTGAGCGGCCTGGGGCAGTATGGCAGCAACGGCGTAGCTTACCTGGCGGGGACCTCCTACGACAATTCCCTGCCGCTCAGCAAGAACGCCTTCACCGAAGGCAATCTGCAGAACATCGCCCTGGGGCGTACGCAGCCTTTCTTTACGTCTGCCAATTTCCGGCCGCTGTACTTCGTCGTGACGGCGCCGGGAGTCTCCGATGGCACGCGCACGGGTCTTGGCGGCTATCATAAAGATGGGCAGTCCTACGCCTCGCTGGGCTTCTTTACTATCCCGGAGCAAATCCCCTACGGTTGGGTAGGAGACTTCGGCACGACGCGCTCCACCGAGATAGACAGCTTCAGCAGAATTTTCTCTCACGAACTCGTCGAGTCGATCACCGATCCCTACATCTTCTCGAATGATGCCAACCGCGTCTATCCTGGGGCCAGGTGGACTTCGAGTGAAACCTACGATGAAATCGGCGATTTCGAGCCGGACAGCCAGTATGTATACCGGCTCAGCAACGGCACGCACGTGCAGGCGTACTGGTCCCAGAAGGACGGCAAGTTCATTGTCCCTGACGGCACGTCCCAGGCCTTTTCCCTGCTGCCGCGCTATGGCATCAAGTTTTCCAGCCTTATCTTCGGCCAGGGCATCGTCCTGGATCAAAACAACTTCCTGAATTCCTTTGACCTGACCGTCAACGGCGACCAGCTCGCCAACAAGAGCGACACAATCAGCATCAGCACGATTACCTCCGGTCCCCAGGCGGGCGGCGTGAGCGTGAACCTGGACGGCGAGACGGTCTCGTTCGACGCCGGCCAGCTCCACTCGATCATCGTGAACACCGGCGCCGGCTACGACACGGTTAATATCGAAAGCCTGCCGGCCAATGTATCGCTAAGTGTCAATCTCGGCAGCGGCCAGGATGCGGTGAACTTCAGCCCGACCGCCCAGAATCTGGACGGCGTGCAAGGCCCCGTCAACATCCAGGGCGGCGCCGGCACGAGCACCGTTACGCTCCAGGATCGCGGCGCCGCGGACCGGGTCGGCATCCTCTCCACGCAACACAGCCTCGGCTACTCGATCCAGGGGGATGGACTGACCCGCAGCGATTACGTCGTATCCACCTTTTTCCTGCGCAGCAGCAGCCAGTACTACCAGAGCAACATCAACTTCGCGGGCATCAGCCGGCTCGTCATCTTCGGAGGCAACTGCGCCACAAGCTATTACGTAAACACCGACACCCTTAGCACGCCGCTCACCCTCTGGGGCACCAACGCCCATAACCGTCTCTACTTCGATGACAGCACGCACGCCGACTCGGCTTCGCGCTACCTCGTGACCAACGGCAGCATTAGCCGCACCGACAGCAAGGGCACGGCGCTCGTCAACTTTTACAACATTCCCGACCTGAACCTGAACGCGGGTGCGTCGGCCAGCAATGAGCTCGACATTCAATCGGTCGGCTTCGGGACACAGCAGACGGTCTACACGGGTCCCCGCGCCAACACGATCCTTGTCGGCAGCGCCACCGCGTCGCTCGACGACATCGCCGGCGCCCTGACGCTCTACGGCGCGGGCCTCAACACGCTCGCCCTGAATGACACCGCCGTGCAGAATACCGACTTCTTCATCAACCAGATAACTTTCACGCTCACCGATGCCGGCATCGTGCGGACCAACACGGTGACCGTGGACCCCGGCGACGGTGCCTTCTCCTTCACGAACACGGCAACGATCAACTACGCCAACATCCAAAGCATCGTTCTGGAAGGCAGCGCCACGGGCAACACGTTCAATGTCCAGAGCACGGCGCTCGGCGTCGCTATCACGATCGATACGGGCGCCGGGGACGACCTGGTGAATGTGCTCGGCACCGGGGTGGGCGGATCTCTAGGCATCGGGGGCGGCGGCGGCAATGACCTGGTCCGCATCGGCGGCATCTCCGAAGGCGCAGGCGACACAGCCGCGCACGCCGGCAACCTCGGCGCCATCCAGGGACAGATCAACGTCGGCAACAGCGCAGGGGTCACGGCCCTGGTGATCGACGACAGTGGCGACTCCGTCGCTTACCCCGATGTCGAGATCGACGCCTTCTCTCTGAGCGGCGTCGCCCCGGCCCTGATCGGCTGGTCGGTCTCGCAGACGACCATTTACCTGGGCGGCACCGCGGGCACGCCGGGCAACACGGTGAACATCAACGCCAACCCCGGCCTGCAGGCGCTGGAGATCTTCACCGGACCCGGCGACGACACCATCAATGTCAACGACCCCTACGCTTACCCGTACGCGTTTCACACGCTGACCATCCACGGCCAGGACGGCAATGATACCCTCAATATCAACGACCAGAATGCTCTCGACGATGCGACCTATGCCATGGAAGGCGACGTGCTGACGCGCACCAGCCAGAACCCCGCTCTGGACCTGGCGAGCGTCCTGACCATCAATACCGATGCGATCGAGAACCTGGCGCTCAACCTGGGCGGCGGCAACGACCTGCTGCTGTTGCAGGACATGGACCCGGCCATTCTGCTGGCCATCAACGCCGGCTCCGGTTCGTATACGCTTGGGTAGTGAGGACGGGAAGCAATGCAAAAAGGCCTGGTAGCCTCGCCACGCTGGCGAGGTTACCAGGCCTTTTTCTCGACACGACCGGAATCGTGTCCCACGGACAGTTAGGGAAGCGCCAGCGGTCGCATGGTGCGGACGCCGGTATCGCTGAGCGGGTGTGTTTTCAGGATCGCGCGCTCGGGCTCCGGCGTCAGGAAATCGATGGTTACACCGTCTCCCGCCTGGAAAGTGACCTCGCGATTCTTCGCGACCTGGCGGCCATTCTCGGTCCAGACGGCCGTAACGTCATACGCATAGGTCGTCGCGGGGATAAGATCGGGGACGTTGAAGTGCCGGGTTTCGCCGCGCTGCAGTGTCTGCTTGCCATTGAAGCGCAGCAGCGCCCCCGCCGGCACGTACACAGTGATCGCGGCACTGTTCCGCAATTGCGTCGGCGTGGGTTCGTCGGATGGCCTTGACCACGAAGTGGTGTACATGCCCGCATAGTAGTCACCGTAAGTCGTCGGGGCGTTGGAGAATCGGCTCGGCATCCCGCCGTAGGTATAGTTGCCCATCGGGAAAGGATAAATGTAGGCGCCGTACACCAGCGGGTAGTTTATCGACGTCATGTGCGTGGGCGGGTTATGGGGTGTAATGTAATAACTGGCGTACCGCGGCGGCACGCGATTATACCAGTCGCGCAAAGCGGCCCGGTCGGGCAGCGACTGCTCGGGCACCGGGTTGCCGCGGGTGCTGTAGTTGTAATAAGGGTAATAGTCCCGGTCGGAATACTGGGCCCGGCCGGGAGCCGCAGCCAGCGCCAGACCGGCAAGCGCATAGCCCATGGCCAGGGTGGTTCGGATACGTGCCAACATGATAGAGCCTCTTCCTTTTTAGCGGTGACCAACGGAGACGCGCTGGCCCACGGGCCAGCCACTCACTCTTTTGGGGCAAGTCGCGTGCCGAAGGGGACGCCCATGCGGGATTATGCTTAAATAAGATTATCCGAGGCGGCGGCGCAGCAACTCCTGCCGCCTCGATGCTGATTGAGGAAATGCCATGGACCCTGAGCAGGTGCAGGCGACGGCCGCACGCGATCAATTATGGGCGAGCCTGCGCCAACTCGTACCGGAAATCGATCGCCTGGCCCAGGGGCTGTTCGACGGGACGCCGCGCGATCAACAAGTGGCCCAACTCCTGGCTCGCATCGTATCGGCGGAGCTGCGCTTCCGGGCGGCGGATACGGATCAGGGCATTGCGCAGGGTGGCGACTAGTGCTCTGTCACAGCTGAGAGTTCGGGTGGCACGCCCTGAGTCCTCGAAGGGCGTGGCCTGCCCCCCACCACGCCCTTCGAGGACTCAGGGCGTGCCACCCACCAAGCACTAGTTTTGCCAGTTTGCCAAGTTCGTGGCCACGGTTAGCAAACATGTCTTGGGATGGAAAACGTTAATGCGATTCAAGTTACAAATCATTAAGGGCAAGTTTGCCACTTTGCCAAGGGTCACGGGGCCCTGACCGGCACGGAAGCGGCGCGGCAAATTCCAAAGCGTTTTTCTGCTTATCCGGCCGGCTTACCGAGCTTGCTTAGTAAAGATTCGAGCAAGCGCTCCTGCTTGAGGACATATTCTCGATAGCTCAGCGTGCGCGTGCGATGCTCCTCGACGCGCGTATCCTTCATGGCCATTTCGAGCAGGCCTACCAGGAACTGGCGCTCCTCGGGCGTCAAGGTAAGTTGCGACTCGGCCATGGCTTTCTCCTTTCTCCGAAATGCTTACTGAATATTCTATGCACGGCGTGGCGTTATTGCCGCCTTACATGCGCGATAATGCGCTCCGCAAACGCGGAGCTGGTGGCGCCCGCCTCGGCGCCGTAGCCGGGAAATTGCCGCGCGATGTCGTAGGTGACGTACAGTTTACCGCCCGGTCCCTTGCCGGCGATGTCCTCGCTCTCGGCGAAGGTCGCTTCGAGCGCCTTGTTCACCAGCAAGGCGGCCTCGTCCCAGTCCAGGTGCTCGAGCATGAGCACGCCCGAAAGCAGCACCGCTCCCGGGTTGGCCATGTTCTTGCCCGTGTACTTGGGGGCCGTGCCGTGCGTCGCCTCAAACATGGCGGCTCGGTCGCCGATATTGGCCCCAGCAGCAAGACCGATGCCGCCGGTCATGGCAGCCGCGGCGTCCGAGAGGTAGTCGCCGTTCAGGTTTGGCGTGGCGATGACGCTGTATTCGTCCGGCCGCAGTTGAATCTGCTGAAACATGCTGTCGGCGATGCGATCCTTGATCAGCAGCTTGCCCTTGGCGGCGGCGCCCTTGCTCACCTCGTCTTCGGTGACGACCTGGTCGCGAAATTCCGCCCGGGCCATTTCATAGCCCCAGTCCTTGAAGGCGCCTTCGGTGAACTTCATGATGTTGCCCTTGTGCATGAGCGTGACGCTGGGCAATTTCTTGTCGAGCGCGTAGCGCACGGCCATGCGCACCAGGCGTTTGGTTCCCTCCGGGCTGATCGGCTTGATGCCCACTCCGGAGCTGGGCAGCAGGTTGTAACCCATCTCCTTGAGCAGGCTGATGAGCTTGCGCGCCTTGTCGCTGCCGCTCTTGAACTCGATGCCGCAATACACGTCTTCCGTGTTCTCGCGAAAGATGACCATGTTGACCTTGTCGGCGCGCTTGTTGGGCGCCTCCACGCCC
>DASZFN010000591.1:0-8165 GCA_035939715.1 Gemmataceae bacterium
CCTGGCCGTGGGCAATCACGCCGGTACGAGTCCGACGTTCCAGTTCGCCAACGGCGGCGGCTACACCCTGTTTGCCGTGCTCAACGCCGACAACAGCTTCACCGAGTCGGATGCCGCCAACGACACCAACAACCTGGCGGCGTCGGCGCAGCCGACGGTCGTGTCCGGCCCGGTGGTGGTGGACAACGGCGACCCGACCTACTCGGAGACAGGCACGTGGACGAGCCAACTTGACAAGGGCGCCTACGGCGGCAGCGACCGATACACCCCGGCCGGCGGCAACGGCTCGACCACGGCCACCTGGGTGGTCACCGGCCTGGCGCCCGGCACCTATGCCATCGAGGCCTCCTGGGGACCGTATTACAACCAGTCCACCAACGCTCCGTACGCCATTTACGATGGCTCAACCCTGGTGCAAACCGTGACCGCCGATCAGACCAAGACCCCGAGCGGAGCCACGGCTGGCGGCGTGCCGTTCCAGATCCTGACGCACGTCACGATCACGAGCGGCACGCTGACGGTGGTGCTGAACAACAGCGGCAATAACGTCTATGTCATCGCGGATGCGCTGCGCGTGGAATAGATGAACGGCAGCATTGCCGCCGAGTCGTTCGGCTGGCCGGGACACGCGCTCTCTGCGTGCCCTGCGAGAGCCGCTTTCCGGTCCACGTTGCCCTTGGACATTTCCCGCTGTAATCCGTACATTTCCACCATTACTTCGGACCTGAGAAGCGGTCCTGCCGTGCCTCTTGTCCCTATCCTCTCCCAAGACGAAGAGCGCCTGCGGGAAGAGAATGACTGGCTTACCCACAGGAAAACATTCCCATGAGCAAGTACGTTTATTTCTTCGGCTCCGGCAAGGCGGAAGGCCGGGCGGATATGAAGGAACTGCTAGGCGGCAAGGGCGCCAACCTGGCCGAGATGACCAATATCGGCCTGCCTGTGCCGGCAGGCTTCACGCTGACCACGGAAGTCTGCACCTACTACTCCGAGCACGACCATACTTACCCGCCCGAGCTAAAGGCCGAGGTCGCCGAGGCGATGAAGAAGACCGAGGCGGCCATGGGCAGCAAGTTCGGCGACCCAAAGAACCCGTTGCTCGTGTCGTGCCGCTCCGGCGCCCGCGTCAGCATGCCGGGCATGATGGACACCGTCCTCAACATCGGCCTTAATGAGGCGACCCTGCGCGGGCTGATCGAGAAGACCGGCAACGAACGCTTCGCCTGGGACAGCTATCGCCGCTTCGTGCAGATGTACGGCGACGTGGTGCTCGGCCTCAAGCCGCAGTCCAAGACCGAGATCGATCCGTTCGAACAGATCATGGAGGAGCTCAAGCATGCCAAGGGGGTCAAGCTCGACACGGAGCTGAAGACAGACGATCTCAAGGAGCTGGTCAAGCGCTTCAAGAAGGCGGTCAAGGACCGCACCGGCAAGGACTTCCCCGAGGACGCCTACGAGCAGATGTGGGGCGCGATCGGCGCGGTCTTCGGCTCGTGGATGAACGACCGGGCGATTGTCTATCGCCGGCAGTACAACATCCCGCACGAATGGGGCACGGCCGCCAACATCTGCTCGATGGTGTTCGGCAACATGGGCGATGACTGCTGCACCGGCGTCGCCTTCACGCGCGACCCGGCCACGGGCGAAAAGGTCTTCTACGGCGAATACCTCATCAACGCCCAGGGCGAGGACGTGGTCGCCGGCATCCGCACGCCAAAGAAGATTGCCGAACTGCAAAAGGACATGCCCCAGGTCTACAAACAACTCGACGAGATTCGCAACATCCTGGAAAAGCACTATCGCGACGTGCAAGACATCGAGTTCACGGTGCAAAAAGGCAAGCTGTGGATGCTGCAGACGCGCAACGGTAAGCGCACGGGCTTCGCGGCGGTGCGCTTCGCGGTCGATATGGTGCAGGAGGGGCTCATCAAGAAAGAGGAGGCTCTATCCGCCTCGCGGCTGCCACCGGATGATCTGAACCAGCTCTTGCAGCCGCTGTTTGATCCGCAGGCCAAACGCAAAGCGATCGTGGACGAGGACAGGCTCCTGGCGAAGGGAATCAACGCCGGTCCCGGTGCGGCCACGGGCCGGATCAAGTTCCACGCCGAGGACGCCGAGGCCTGGGTGCAGAAGCACGGCAAAGGCGGGGAGGGTCGCGTAATTCTGGTTCGCCGAGAGACCAGCCCCGAGGATATCCGCGGCATGCAGGCCGCCGACGGTATTCTCACGGCCTTCGGCGGCGCCTCTAGTCACGCCGCACTCGTCAGCCGGCAGATGGGCAAGGTCTGCGTGGTCGGCTGCCAGGCGCTCAACATCGACTACACGAAGGGCACGATGAGCGTGGGCGGCAAGGTGCTCAAGGACGGCGACTGGCTCAGCATCGACGGCTTCACCGGCGAAGTCGTCGCCGGCCAGGTCGCGACCAAGCCGAGCGAAGTCGTCCAGGTGCTTATCGACAAGACGCTCAAGCCCGAACAATCGAAGGTGTATCAGCAGTTCGCCGAGCTGATGAAGTGGGCCGACGAGGTCCGCAACCTGCGCGTGCGCACGAACGCCGACAAGCCCAAGGAAGCGGCGGAGGCGGTCGCGTTCGGCGCGGAAGGGATCGGCCTGTGCCGCACGGAGCACATGTTCTTCGAAGGCAACCGCATCGACGCCATGCGCGAGATGATCCTCGCCACCACGCTCGACGCCCGCAAGAAGGCGCTGGAAAAGCTGCTGCCGTACCAGCGCGGCGATTTCGAAGGCATCTTCAAGGCCATGAAAGGCCGGCCGGTGACCATCCGCACACTCGATCCGCCCCTGCATGAGTTCCTGCCGCACGCTCCCGAACAGCAGAAGGAGTTGAGTGCCAAGATCGGCGTACCGGCCGAAACCATCGCGCGCCGCGTGCACGAGCTGCATGAAGCGAATCCCATGCTCGGCCACCGTGGGTGCCGGCTCGGCATCGTCTATCCCGAGATTACCGAGATGCAAGCCCGCGCGATTCTCGAAGCCGCCTGCAACGTGCAGAAGTCCGGCACCGAAGTGCACCCGGAAATCATGATTCCGCTTGTCGGCTTCCTTCCTGAGCTGAAAGCCCAGGCCAAGATTGTCCACGACATTGCCAAGCACGTTTTTGCCGAGAAGGGCGTAAAGGTCGAATACCAGGTCGGCACGATGATCGAGCTGCCGCGCGCCTGTGTCGTCGCTGATCAGATCGCCAAGGAAGCGCAGTTCTTCAGCTTCGGCACGAACGATCTGACGCAAACCACCCTGGGCATGAGCCGCGACGATTACGGCAGCTTCATTCGCTACTACATGGAGCACGACATCGTCGCCCGCGATCCGTTCCAGACCATCGACGTGGACGGCGTCGGCAGCTTGATGCAGATGGGCGTGCAGAGGGGTCGAAGCACACGGCCGGACCTGAAGGTCGGCATCTGTGGCGAACACGGCGGCGATCCGGATACGGTGAAGTTCTGCCACAAGATCGGGCTGAACTACGTTAGTTGCAGTCCCTTCCGCGTGCCCATCGCCAGGTTAGCGGCGGCCCAGGCGGCGCTCGCAAAATAACCGGGTAACCCGTTATGAAGACAATAGCCATCGAGACCGAGAAACGGCCACTGGCCAAGTGGCTGCCCAAGACCAGGAGTGAAGTCGTCTACTTAACCGAGGGCGGCAGACCTCGCTTTATCATTGTTCCCCTCGACGAAGGAGACCAGGAGGTGCTTGCAGCACAGAAGAATGAGCGTTTGATGGACTATGTTGCCGAGTTTGTCAAACGAACTCGCACTGGACCGACGAAGTCGCTGACACAGGTCAAGAGCGAGTTGGGGCTGGATTGAAGGCAGCGGTTACTGCCGCGCGAAGTACTCATCCGAACCGGCGATAAAGGCAATGAGTTGTTCGGTAGGCGTGCCGTTCAGCAGCAGTCCGCTGAGAATGGCAAGGCCGGCCGGGTCGGCGTTGCGCCTGAGGAATCTCTGATAGAGCAGATCCACGCTGAGCCGCGCGGCCTCTGCACCGTTAACAATGGCCTCGATCACGGCCGTGCGGGAAGCGCCATTGGCGAGGGCCTGTAGCCAGACCTGAGTCTCGGCGGCAGTCGGCTGCCGCCTGAGCGCATCTCCGTACAGGGCTGTCACCAGCTCAGTGTTGTCGCTGTGCTTCTGCATAAATTCCGGCGAAAGAAACAAGAGCGTACGCAAGGCGTTGGACGTGCCTCCCGCGGCCAGGAAGTTGCTCCAGAAGGCTTGCCCGACCGGGTCTGCGGAGCGTCCCAGGGTTTGGGAGTATGTGCTATCAATGACATAAGCGAAATATTCCGGGCTGTGCTCCATGGCCAACACGACCTGCGTCCGTGTGGCCCGGCCATCGTCGAGCAACTCCGACCAGCCCTGAATTCCGACCGGGTCGGGGATTCGGTTCAGAAGATCGAGATAGAGGTGAGCCAAAAACTTCTGATTGTCTGTATCGTTAAAATAGCGCGCCACCGCAAGACTATTGGCGGTTGAGGAAACGCCGGCCACGACGATTTTGCCGTCGGGCTCAATCACCAGCCCGGCCGGAGTGAACACCTGGTTCGTCAACGGCGGCGCGGGCAGCGATTGCCCGCCGGCGCCGAAGCCGGCATCGATCTGCCCACCGGCGGTAATAGACATTAACAAGAGCTGGCGCGAGGAGCTGTTCGGCGTGGTGCCGAGAAGGACAATCTCGCCGCCCTGCTGGATGGCCAGGCTGCCGGCGATCGGCGTATCGACGAGTTGGCCGTTGTGGAAAGTGACATCGATGGTGCCGTCCGTATTCAAGCGCGTCAGGCCGGCGCCGCTGGTGCCCGTGAAGCCATCGACCAGGATCTTGCCGTCGGCCTGGATGGCCAATCCCTCAGCCAGGCCTTGTCCGTGCGCGCTGATTTTGGCGGTCCCCCCGGAAGCAAAGCTGGTATCCAGGGTGCCGTCCGCATTGAAGCGCAGAACTTCCCAGGCGGCCGTGGGGAAGAAAAAGGGCGGGGTAACGGCGACCAGGATCCTGCCGTCCGGCTGGAGCTCCATGCCGGAATTGCCGTCCGCGACACTGCCGCCCACGGCCGCGAAAATGCCGCCCTTGGCGAAGCTGGTGTCCAGGCTGCCGTCAAAATTGTAGCGCAGCACTTCCACGGTGCCAACATCTACGCCCATGCCGGTGCCCGCGACCACGATCCGGCCATTTTGTAGGCGCACACTCTCCGCTGTGTCCGAGAGCGCCGTAACTCTTGTCGTAACCCTACCCGTGCCGTTGAAGGTAGTGTCCGGGGAGCCATCGGCGTTATAGCGGGCGACCAGGATGTCGGGTCGTTCGCCGGCCAGCAAGGGATCGGGGAAAGCGGTCTTGCCGACCACGACGATCTTGTCTCCCTCCAAGGCGACGGCATGCGCCTCTCCCAGGAAGGACGAGATCACATAGCCGGTGCCGCCGAAGCTGGTGTCCAGGCTGCCGTCCGGATTGAAGCGCGCAATGAGGAACTCGCCGGGATTGCCATGCAAAGAGCTGTGCACCGTACCGGCGGCCACGATCTTGAAGTCCGGCTGGACGACGACGGCCGTTGCCGCGCTGAAGGCGAGGTTGAGTGCGGCCACGCCGTGGTTGCCGAACGAGGGGTCAATGAAGCCGGCGGTCATAAGCGTGCGGTCTTCAAGCCGCTCGATCGCCAGGCCGCGTTTGTTTGGCATCCGCATCGATTGGGAATGCATAAATACTCCTGACCTAACTTCAATTATGGCATCAATTTCCAACGTATTGGGAAGTAGGCGCGCTTAATCTGTGCGATACTTGCTCTATCCTCTATCCCGCACGATCAGACAAAAGGTTACAGCGCGAAGCGTCTTTTCCACTGCGCGAGACGGGCATCGCTTTGCCGGCGCCGACCAACTATGATGAAGCCCGCTCAGCGAGCGAGGGGGACCGTTGTTATGACCGAAGAGGAACTGATGTGGCTGGCGATCCGCAAGGCGCAGGAGGGCATGGCCGCCGGACAGTCGCCTTTCGGTGCGGCCCTGGTGCGGGCCGGGCAGGTGGTCGCGGTCACGCACAATTCGGTGTGGCGCGACGGCGACCCGACCGCGCATGCGGAGGTGAACTGCATCCGCGCTGCCGCCAGAGCGCTGCAGACGATCTTCCTGAATGGCTGCACGGTCTATTCCACGACGGAACCGTGCCCGATGTGCCTGGCGGCATTGCACTGGGCGAAGATCGAACGGGTCGTCTATGGCGCCACCATTGCAGACGCGGCAGGAGCAGGTTTCCATGAGCTCTGCATCGACGCCCGGACCATGGTGCAACTGGGCAAGAGCCCGCTACGGGTTGATGGCGGGCTCCTGTCCCGCGAATGTGCCGACCTTTTCGTGCAGTGGCAAAAGAGCGGCCAGGCCCGGCCCTACTGAAGGCCGCTCACCACCTCGTCCAGACAGCCGGCCAGAAAATCGGCATCGTCCTTCGTCAGGCACATGGGCGGTTTGATGCGCAGCACATTGCCGTAGAGCCCGCCCTTGCCCACGAGCAAGCCGCGTTCCTTGCACCGCTCCACGACCTCAGCGGTCTCCTGCGTGGCCGGTTCCTTGCTTTGCCGGTCGCGGACCAACTCGACCCCCAGCATCAGGCCCATGCCGCGGACTTCGCCGATGAGCGGCTGCCGCTCCTGGACTTCTTGCAGACGTTTCTTCAAGTGCATGCCGACCCAGAGAGCATTCTGCTGAATGTTGTCGCTGTCGATCACTTCCAGGGTCGCCAGCCCCTGGGTCATGGAGACGGGGTTGCCGCCGAAGGTATTGAAGTGCAGGCGGTTCTTCATGACCGCGGCGATCTCCGGCCGCGTGACGCAGGCGCCGAGCGGCGCGCCGTTGCCGATGCCCTTGGCCATGGTCACGAGGTCTGGCGTCACGCCCCAGTTCTCGAAGCCCCAGAACTTGGTGCCGGTCCGGCCAAAGCCGGTCTGCACTTCATCGGCAATGCAAACGCCGCCGTGCTGACGCACGATCTCATAGACGATCGGGAAATACTCCGGCGGCGGCGTGACGGCCCCGCCCACGCCTTGAATCGGTTCGGCGATAAAACAGGCCACCTCGCCGGAGGTCTCGTAACGAATCAGTTCCTCCATATCCCGCGCGCACTTCACTTCACAGCTCGGATATTCAAGACCGTATGGACAGCGGTAACAGTACCCGGGCGTGCCGTGCTTGACGCCGACGGTGGGGTTGCTCTTGAACTTCCAGGTGCCGTGCGCCGTCAGGGCCATGGTGGCTTGCGTGCCGCCGTGGTAGCCGTTGCGCAGACTGATGACGTCATGGTTGCCGGTGTACTCGCGCGCGGCTAGGGTCGCCACTTCATTGGCCTCGCTGCCCGAATTGGTGAAGTACGAAACCGACAGCCCGCTTTCGGCCGGCATATGTTCCGCCAGCTTTTTGCCGAACAGCCCGATGGTGGGGTGCACGTAGATCGTGGTCGTGTGCTGCAGCTTGCCGACCTGCTCGCGGACCTTCTCCACGACCTTCGGATGGCAATGCCCGACCGACACGCTGACAATGCCGGCAAAGCCGTCCAGATACTGCTTGCCGGTCTCATCCCAGACATATTGCATATGCCCTTCGACAACGAGCAGCGGCTCGCGGTAGTAAGTAATCAGCCCGGGCGTCAAATACTGCCGCCGCAAGGCCAGCACTTCATCGCGCGAAGGCCCGGTATAAGGAAGCGGCTGATGGGCGGAGAGAGGCAGCGGCACCGTTTTTCTTGTGGCAACAGCGGTATCCTGGATGGCCATGTTCTGCCTTGCGTGTATAGAGCCCAATTGGCTTGTCAGGTCTTGCAGGTCTCATTGTGGCGAGGGAACGTGTGCCTGGCAACAGGCGGGCCCTGGGTTCTGGGCGAGTTTCTACGTCAAAGTGGGTTCAATCTGGAATGGCTCTTCTGTCCGACTCAGACAATATGCCGTTTATTTTGTTTGCATTCAGCGCCCGTTCATGCTTACAATGCCCCTCGTTCCCAAAACCCAGCGACCGGCCCGATCGCGTGACGTCGGCCGAATCCGCTCAGATCCTCCGACTCGCCGTTCCAGACCGCCGGCAGCCTTTCTCCCTTACGCCCTTTTAGGAGTCACGTCATGGTACCCTTCGGGTCCCGGAAACGCGGCGGCTTCACCCTGATCGAACTGC
>DASZFN010000592.1:0-3221 GCA_035939715.1 Gemmataceae bacterium
AGAGGCGGTGTTCACGAACCGATGAATCAGCTTTCAGTTCGCCTGCGTAGAACTCAAGCGCTGAGAAAGCCATGATGGCCTCATGCATCCGGTATTGCACTTTCAGGCGGCGCGTGACAGCCGTGCCGTAGCGGGCAACCAGGCGCTCCTGCAGGCTTAGACCAAAATCCGCCGCGGCCGCCGCGGATGATAACACCGTCGGCGGCAGCTGGCAGTGATCTCCCGCAAGAATCAGGCGGTCGCAGCGCGTCAGCGGAATCCAGCAACCCGGCTCGGTACTCTGGGCTGCTTCGTCGATGACCGCCAGGTCAAAGCGCCGTTGCCCAAGGATTTCGCTATCCAGACTGGTGGTAGTCGCGCAGAGAACGGTCGCGGCATCCAGAATCCGTTCCACGGCCTGCGCCTCGAGGCGACGCGCTTCGGCAAGGAGATCGCGCGCTTCCCGGCGCAGGTCCTTACGCGCTCCAGGCTCAGGACGTGCTCGGGTCCACTTCCCCGCTTTGCGGAAAAGCGCGAAGGCCTCCTTGCTGAACTTGCGCGCCAGACGTAGGTCGCTGTGCTCTTCCACGAGCAGGTCAAGGGTATGTTCCCGAAGCGCCGGCAGGACGCGCGCGGGATGGCCAAGCCGGACCGCCTGCTCGCCTGCTGCGACCAGACGTTCGAGCAAGTTGTCCACCGCCAGATTGCTGGGAGCGCAGGCGAGCACCTTGTCGCCACGACGGATCGCCTGCCGAATGAGTTCGACAAGGGTGGTCGTCTTGCCGGTGCCCGGCGGACCGTGGATGATGGCCAGATCGCGCGCGGACAAAGCAAAGCGGACCGCTTCCTGCTGGGAAGCGTTGAGAGAGGGATCGAGAGGCGTGTACGGGACTGGCACGCCAAAGGCCGGCGCCGTCTCACCCAGCAGGACGCCTCGAAGGTCTGCCAGTCGCTCCCGGGTAGCCATGCGCGCGCGCTCGAGAGCGGCGCGCTGACGCTGGCGGGCCACCTCGTCACTTGATAAGGCGACCCGATAGGTGATGGCCTCAGCATCGTCCAGCGGTTCGGCAACCGCAATGCGCAAGCATTGATGGTTGCGCTCGCAAACCACACCCCGGCAGCTTGGGCTCGGCTGGTCGCTTTCCGGCGTGACCAGGACCGGCGCTCCTACCTGCAGCCGAGTCCACGGTAAAGATGCTGCGCGGTTGCGCTTGACCAGGGTCAGCAGGCAACGTCCGCCGAGACCGGAAGACTCGTCCGCAACGACCAGGTCGATCAAACAATCCCCCAGGCGTTCGGCTTCCGCCGGGGCAAGCCGTTCCAGTCGCGCGCGGGCTTGTTCCTCCTCCGCCTGTGCTTCGAGATCCAGGAGCCGCGCCAGTCGCTGGAAGTGATCGCTTTCGCTTACCAAGCCACCGCCGCTCCACGCGCGCAGCCGGCGATGCCGCAACGATGCGCCGTCGAGCGCCTTGACCATTTTCGCTTCGCAGCCGTCCGGAATCTCCACGACGGCGGTTGCGCCGCGGAGTTCTATCCGGCCAATCTTCTTACCGTCGATGCTACCCGTAGCGCAGAGAAATGCCAGAAGTTCGCCTTTCGTGAGTCGGGCCGGCAGTGGTTCCATATAGAGCAGCATACGATTCCATTCTTAATGAGTTCTATCAGGCGGCAGCTTAAGTATTTCGCGCAGATAATCGCCGTAACTATTCCGCATCTGAGCCGCGATGCTCTGGACCTGGCCGGCTGCAATGTAGCCCATGCGGTAAGCGACTTCTTCTATGCAGGCAATCTTGAGTCCCTGCCGGGCCTCAATTGTCTCGACAAAAACGGCAGCCTGAATCAGCGACTCGGCGGTGCCTGTGTCGAGCCAGGCGAAACCGCGGCTGAAGCGCTCCACGCACAGTCGGCCGCGCTTCAAGTAATGATTGTTCACGTCGGTGATTTCCAGTTCACCGCGTGCCGATGGCTTAAGATTGCGGGCTATGGCTACCACGTCATTGTCGTAAAAATACAGCCCGGTCACGGCAAAATTGGACCTGGGTTTGGGGGGCTTCTCTTCCAAGGAAATGGCCTGGCCTTGTTCATCGAATTCCACGACGCCGTAGCGCTGCGGGTCCTTGACGGCGTAGGCAAAAACCGTCGCGGCCGATGTCCGCGCGGCCGCCGTAAAGAGCATCGGTTGAAGGCCCTGGCCGTAAAAGATGTTGTCGCCAAGGATCAAGGCAACCGGATCGTTGCCGATGAAGTCCTTGCCGATCAGGAACGCCTGGGCCAGCCCCTCCGGACGGGGCTGGACGGCATAGGTGATGGAGATGCCCACCTGCGAGCCGTCCCCCAGAACGCGTTGGAAGTTGCCGATGTCCTCGGGGCCGGATATGAGCAAGATGTCGCGAAGTCCCGCAATCATCAACGTGGAAAGCGGATAATAAATCATCGGCTTATCGTAAACGGGCAGAAGCTGTTTGCTCACGGCCCGTGTGATCGGATAAAGTCGCGTCCCGGAACCTCCCGCCAGGATGATGCCTTTGCGGCACTGTTTGCTTGCTGCCATGAAACGGTTCTCCGGGAAGAATCGGTCATGCCTAATCATGCCGGCGGCAAAAACAAGGCGCGTATTACATGACCTATTCGACAAGTTGAGAATAGCAGGATAGTGGACTTATTTCACGCGCAGGGCATCTGCGATGACATAGGCGTTGTTGCCGCTGTTGCTCAGCACCACGGTCAGCGTGCCGCTCGTGATGGTGACGTGCGTCAGGATCTGGAACGGCACCCCGCCGGCCGTGGCTCCGCTCGGTGTCTTGGTCTGATCGGCGGTCACCGTTTGCACCAGGGTTGAGCCGTCGTAAATGGCGTAGGGGGCATTGGTGGACTGGTTGTAATACGGTCCCCAGGATGCCTCGATGGCATAGGTGCCGGGCGCCAGGCCGGTGACGACCCAGGTGGCCGTGGTCGAGCCGGTGCCGCCCGCCGGGGTGTAACGGTCGCTGCCGCCGTAGGCGCCCTTGTCAAGCTGGCTCGTCCACGTGCCTGTCTCTGAGTAGGTCGGGTTGCCGTTGTCCACCACCACCGGGCCGGACACGTCCGTCGGCTGCGCCGAGGCCGCCAGGTTGTTGGTGTCGTTGGCGGCATCCGACTCGGTGAAGCTGTTGTCGGCGTTGAGCACGGCAAACAGGGTGTAGCCGCCGCCGTTGGCGAACTGGAACGTCGGACTCGTACCGGCGTGATTGCCCACGGCCAGG
>DASZFN010000593.1:0-5718 GCA_035939715.1 Gemmataceae bacterium
TCCCCGCCTCTGGGGGCAGGCCGCCGACCTACACGCTACACCGAACCGCGGCGGCGGCTAGAGATCTTACGGTTCCAGCTCTCCGGCGGCCGTGGCGAGGAACAGCAAGACGATCCGAGCGGGATAGGCTGGAGACGCTAATCAAATACCGTGAAGTATTATGTCCGGCTAGCTGAGATGATTGCTGATTCGTCGAAAAGCATATTTTTCCATAACGCATGCTAGACCTTGGGTTTGTCGACACTGTCCCCTTCCGTTCCCTCTGGCCCCTTCCGTTCCCTGTCCCCTTCCGTTCCCTGTCCCCTTCCGTTCCCCTTCGGTTCTCAATGGCAAAAATCTGGACGGCTGGAGAATGAATGTGGGAGGCGATGGTAGATTCTGGGGAGCGGACCAAGGAGTCCTATTCGCCACGGAAGGCGGCGCCGGCTACTTCATGACCGAACTGGAGTACGCAGACTTCGAGCTGAAGCTAGAGTATCGGGTGCCTCCCCGCGGCACGAGCGGCATAGCCATTCGTAGCCCCTTGCAGGGGGACCCTGCCTACGACGGCTTGACCATTGTGCTCGCCGATGACGACCAGCGCAGACAGCTGTCCTCAGATAGGTCCACGGGCGCGCTCTATGACCTGACGCCGCCGTCCAATCACGCCGCCAAGCCACACGGAGCATGGAGTAGGGTGCATATCATCGCTCAGGGGAAGCAGATCACGGTAAAAGTCAACGGGACCGAGGTCCTCGATGCCAACCTCGACAAGTACAGAGACAGATTCGCAGCCCACCCGGGGTTGCTCCGCACCAGAGGACACATTGGCTTGCAAAGCGGCCGCGGCTCGGTGGAGTTCCGCGGCCTGTACATCAGGAGTGCGAGGCGGCAACTATTTGTCAGCGGGTTCAACCCTTGCCGGGCCACTTTCCGGCGGGATGACGGTCCCGCTCGGCGCTGCCGTGGGGGACTTCCTGGAACCTTGCCCGACAGCCATTTGGCGACAAGCACGAACGCCGTGAACAGACCAATGGCCTGGCAGCGTGCATGATAGACTAAGCCCCTTTGGCCCGCGCCGCGAGAATGGCCTTCACGAGTTCTTCGGGCACCTCGTCGGGCACGTGCTCCTCGGGGTGGTCGCGAGCAACTTCGATAAGCTGGATCGTCTTCCGGTAGGTGTCCAGGTACGCGACGCATGTTGGGCATTCTGCCAGGTGGGCGAACTCCGAGCGCTCAGCGTCGGCCAGGTCGCCGGAAAAGTACTCACTCAAGAAGTCAACGAAGTCGCGACAGGTCACGTCTTCTCCGATCGGGATATGGGCTTTGCGATGGTCCTTTGACGCCGCCGAGCACGTCGCGGTTACAACAAAATCGGCCTCAGGCGGTTTGAGCGAAACCGCGATCAGTACCGCTTCGGAACTTTTGCCCTGCGCGAAAAGCCGGTAAGATACACCACATAGAAGCCTTATCCGGATGAGGGGACGGGACTCCTAGAGTCCTGTCCCCTTATGCGGATGCTTCTTAATGCACGAAGCGAGCTTGTTGGCGCCCAGCACGCAATCCCTGGAGGTGGCAGGTTACAAATCTGCCCTGGGAGGCAAGGCAGGTTACAAACCTGCCCTACGTACCCGATGCTTCATTCTAGGGAGACGGACCGCCATCCAACAACCACGGCGTCACAACTTGACGCTGAGGAAAGCGGTTCGCCGGAGCCGGTGACCAGCGACGACATTTCCGCTCTCCGCGCCATCGTCGAGGGAATCGCTCAAAGCACCGGCGCGGAGTGCTTCCAAAACCTGGTCCGCCACCTGGCTAAGGCCATTGACGCCCGCTATGCCTTCGTTGCGGAATTTGCCGACGTCAACACGAGGGTGCGGACGCTCGCGTACTGGGCGCGCGATCATATCCGTGACAATGAGGAGTGGGAACTAGCCGGCACCCCTTGCCAGGATGTCGTGCAGGGTTCGACGTGTCACCACCCGGCCGGCGTCAAGGACTTGTTTCCCCTGGATCGGCCCCTCGTCGACATGGGGATCGAGAGCTACCTGGGCGTGCCCTTGTGCGACGCCGCCGGCGCCGTGCTCGGGCATCTGGCCGTGTTCGACGAGCGGCCCATGCCTGCCGCGCCGCGCCGCCTGTTCACCTTTCGGATCTTCGCCGCTCGTGCCGCCGCCGAGCTGGCACGGCTGCGTTCCGAGAGACTGCTCCGCGAGAGCGAACAGCGGTTTCGTGATTTATACGACGAAGCCCCGATCGCATATGTCCTGGAAGACCTCGAATCGCGCTTCCTGAGCGCCAACCGAGCCGCGCTGAGGATATTGGGCCTCAAGCCCGAAGAGGTGGCCGGCACCGTTGGGCTATCCTTCATCGCCGACACGCCCGACGCTCAGCGCCGGGCCCGCGAGGCACTGGCCTCCATCGGCCGTGGCACGGATACGGGCGGCGTAGTGCTCGAGCTCCGCCGCAAGGACAACGGCCGCCCCGTGTGGGTGGAGTGGTGGTCCAAGCCCGAGCCCGGCGGCAAGTACACGCGCACCATGATCGTGGACATCACCGAGCGCGTGCTGCTGGAGCAGGAGCAGGCCCGGCTCCAGGCCCAAAACCTTTATCTCCAGGAAGAGATCAAGTCGGTCCATAACTTTGAGGAGATCATCGGCCAGAGTCCCGCGCTGACGGCGGTGCTCGACAACGTTTGCCGCGTCGCCCCGACCGACGCCTCCGTGCTGATCTGCGGCGAAACCGGGACCGGCAAGGAGCTCATGGCCCGCGCCATCCATTTCGCCAGCAAGCGCAAAAACAAGCCGCTGATCAAGGTCAACTGTGCGGCTCTGCCGACCGGCCTGGTGGAGAGCGAGTTGTTCGGCCATGAAAAAGGCGCCTTCACCGGCGCCATCGCCAAGCGTATTGGCCGTTTCGAGCTGGCCAACGGCGGCACGATCTTCCTCGACGAGGTCGGCGAAATTCCCCTCGATGTCCAGGCCAGGCTGCTCCGCGTCCTGCAAGAGCGCGAATTTGAACGGGTCGGCGGCAGCGCGCCAATTCAGGTAGACGTCCGCGTCATCGCGGCCAGCAACCGCGATCTGCTCAAGGCCGTGCGCGACAGGACCTTCCGCGAGGACCTCTATTACCGGCTCAACGTCTTTCCCCTCACGCTGCCGCCGCTCCGCGAGCGCACTGATGATATTCCTCTCCTCGCCCTTTTCTTCGCCAACAAGTTCATGACCCGCATCGGCAAGCGCCTCCAGGGCATCAGCCGGCAAACCATGGAGCGGCTTGGCGCCTATCCCTGGCCCGGCAACATCCGCGAGCTGGAAAACATCCTTGAGCGGGCCGTGATCCTTGCCCAGGGCGGCACCTTGGAGATCGGCCCGGACCTCCTGCCAACGTCGGCCCCTGTTGCCCCTAACCAGGCACTCGACCTGGCTACTCTGGAACGCAACCATATGCATGCCGTTCTCGACCAGACGAACTGGGTCATCGACGGTCCCCGCGGCGCCGCCAAAATCCTGGGGCTGCACCCCAATACCCTCCGCAGCCGCATGAAGAAGCTTGGCATCTCCCGCACTGCCCACGAAGATTCGTAGCTCTCACGAAATGTCGTGACAGGGAGCAGTCCGACCGTCAACACTTCTGTTGTCCGGGCGCCGGTGCCTGAAACTACAATTCATTCCTCGCATGAGAGTTGCGCCGGGAAGCCCCATCCTGCAAGCTAGCTGGCATCCGCTTTGCCTTGTTGCTCCAACATGCTCAAGATCACGCGGATCGATGGCGAGGACTTGACGCAGATTTTCAAGCTGGAGGGGAAGCTGCTGGAGCCGTGGGTCCCTGAAGTGCTGAATGTTTGCCCGACAGGCGACAGCCGGTCGGGCCGAACCAGCCTCGATCTTTCCGGGCTGACCTTCGTGGATCAGGCGGGAGCCAAGCTGCTGAAGGATCTGCTCCGCCGCGGCATCGGCATTGCCGCTATTTCGGGCTTCGTCGCGGAAGTGCTTCACCTGGAGAATTCATGAGTGCCATGCTCTCCAACGCTCTGACCGATGACGGCCGGAATCCGAAAGAGGTGAGGGGACCGTCCCCTTTTTCCGACCAGCCGCGCGGCGCGGCAGAGGCGGAAGCCCAACTCCTGGGCCGCATCCGGTCTGGCGACCAGGAGGCCTGTGCGGCGTTGGTACGGCAGTACGGCGGCCGCATGCTGCACGTTGCCCGCCGGTTCTTTCGTTGCGAAGACGATAGCGCCGACGCCGTTCAGGACGCCTTTGTGGCGGCGTTCCGTAGCCTGGACAAGTTCGAGGGGAACTCGTCCCTTGGGACCTGGCTGCACCGTATCGTGGTGAACTCCTGCCTGACGAAGCTGCGGGCCCGGTCCCGAGGCCGCGTGGTATCGCTTGATGAACTGCTGCCGACGTTTGACGAGACCGGCCACCACACCCGGCCCGTCCGGCCGTGGGAAGAAGAGACCCTGTCGCGGCTCACGCGTGAAGAGACACGCATTCAGGTGCGGGCTTGCATCGACCAGCTGCCCGAGCCCTACCGGACCGTCCTGCTGCTGCGTGACATCGAAGAACTCGACACGGAGCAGACGGCCCATCATCTGGGCATTGCCCCAGGAACAGTCAAGACGCGCTTGCACCGCGCCCGGCAAGCGCTGCGAACGCTGCTCGAACCCTCATTTCTGGGACCATAACTGAGCCGAGCATATAGCACGGCTTTGGCACTGGCTGTCTACGCTTCGCAGTGATCATTGCTGACCCCCACGCAAGACTCGCTTCCGGCTGCTGGCCTCCACACTCAGCGGCATGACTCGCCACTCGGCCGAGTAGTTGCGGGCCTCCGTATCGAAATCGAGATATCCCAGGACAGCAACCTGAAGCGCGCCATCGTCGCCTTACTACGGAAAAACATTTGAGTCCTCACTTGGGGGAGGATGTGTTGTTGGCGTCGTCTGCGACCTAGAGTGAAGATTTCACTTGCTTCCGGCGGCAGCGGTGATATTCTCGCGGCTTATTATTGTTGCATCAAGCGCGGCTGGCCAGCTGCTGCGTATAGCCTGCGCCGCTTCGCGAAAGCGCTGGGAATCGCAGTTAAGGATTTGTTTTAACATGGACCAGAAAGCAAAGAGCGGCCTCCTGGCGGTCGGGATTGTGCTGGGGATGGTAATCGTCGCTGGCATCGCGGTTTTCGTCGCAAGAGGAAGCAGGCTTGCTACCCATGCCGCACTGAGCGATGACGATGCTCGGTTACTTGCGGTCATGCCGGATGACATTGCCAAGCTAGTTGACCGGATCACCAAACACACCTTTTGGCAAATCAAGCCGACCAGGAAAAAACTACTTCTGATGGTCGATAAGATCATTAACAAGTCGGCAAACACGCTGGCCTTTGTAGATGACACATGCGAGGTGGCATTTTTGACCGGAGTTTACGCCGACGAGTATCGTCGTCATCATGATGCCGGGTCGTTTGGTGGCCCGCGGGCGTTCTGCATTGACCTGATTGGCTATCCAAAGCGCCCGGACTTGATTGATATTCTTTGCCGTATGCCAGCGATGCTGGACCGTGGTGATTTTGAGAGTCCTAAGTAATTGGCGATGGCAATCCGGGCGATTCAAAGCGTGGAAGCCCAGGTTAAGGTAGAGTTCGTGATTCCTGACAAATCGCCATCAACACCCTAATAGCCCACTACCCAAACTTGCCTTTAATGAAGGCGTAAGCCTAATCGGCCGTCGATAGTTCCGA
>DASZFN010000594.1:0-3122 GCA_035939715.1 Gemmataceae bacterium
TGGGCGTGCTCCAGGGCGTGGGCGATATCGAGAACGATGTGCACGGCATCGCCGACCGGCAGCCGGCCGAAACGGTCGAGCAAGGCGTGGGCGCTCGGGCCATCCACGAATTCCAGCACCAGGAAATGGGCGCCGGTGGCCTGGTCCTCGCCTACCTCGATGCCGCGGACGATGTTCGCATGTTCCAGATGAAGGACGCTACGAGCCTCGCGCTGGAAGCGGTCAACGTAAGCCTGGTTGCCGGCTAACTGATCCGAGAGCACCTTGATCGCGACCTGCCGGCCAGGCTCTTCGTCATAGCCCAGGTACACCGCTCCCATGCCGCCTTCGCCGAGGCGTCGGAGGATCTGGTATTTTCCCAGGCGGCGTAATTCAGGGACGGCGGCAGTGGTCTCGGCCGTACCGTTCGTCTTGGCCGGCTTGCTGACCGCGGCCTGCCGCGGAGCGGGCAGCGGCCGGTCCGGATCGACCTGCGTTCTGCCCAGCGTGAAGCGGATTTCCTCAGCCTGTACCGGGCTGAGCAGGTTTTGCGTCACCAGGCTGTTGAGCAGATCCGCCGCTTGCCCTTCGGCTTGAGCTTGCTTCACCGTGCGCGCGGTTTCCTTGATACGCGTCTTGTCCACGCCGAAACGAATCACCGCCAGCGCAGCCGCACGCCTTTCGGAGTCGGTGAGCATGGGCAGCTTCCTCATGCGACGAAAGAAACCACTATCGGCAGCCGGGTAAGCGGAGTCCCCATCAGTGTATCGGCCATGGGCCGAGACCGCAATGTGCTGGGCATTTTTGACTGCATTTCCGTTCTTGTCGACTCCTGGCTCCCAGGCTCTGCCTGGGAACGAGGTGCGCACGCCCCGGCCGGTTCAATCTTCCCAGGGGACCGCAGGCTGCAGCTCGGCTCCAGCCAGGCGCAGGAAGCGCACGCGGACCACCTCGGTTTGCTTCCAGGCATAATGCAGTAGTTCGGCGATCTCCTCCGGCGCGGGCAGTGCGGCTTCCGGCAAGAGCACCGTCGCGGTCCCTGACTGGACCACCGCTTGCATGACACTGGCAGCGCGAAGTTGACTTTTTGGCGTGGCCGAGCCGTCCCAGGCGGTAAGGCCGGCCGCCTCGCGAATGGCGAACTCGCGGCCGCGTCCTGGCGCCGGCGTGGCTGCCGCCGGCCATTCCGGGGCGGAGTCGACCGAGGTCTCCAGGACACAAGCCTGGCCGTCCGCGCGCAGCACGCTTTGCAAGCGCTGCACAATCTGCCGGGCAAGCTCGGGCGCCGCGCCGCCTGAACACAGGCCCCGGCCCAGCAGCAGCTGCGCTACGGCTTCCACGCCGACCGGCACCACCACGAGCCGGGCGCGGTCGAGCAAGAACCCCTCCCCCAGCATGGGTCTGGCATGCGCATGACGGCGCAGAAAATCGCGTTTTTGCTTGGCGGCGCTCAGGGCCAATCTGGCCAGACTGCCGAGCTTCTTCACGAACAGTACAGCATCCAGATCGGCTCCTGCCTGCTCGACCAGGCGCGGCAGATTGAGGCGCACATGCAATAGCGTTGCCGGGTGGTGCCGGTCCAGGCCTTCGCCCAGATGGATCATGCGCCGGTGGCGATCGAAGGCGAAGGCCAGCGGCGCACCTTCCAGGCCTCGTCTGGCCAGGCGCAACAGGACATTTTCTGAGCCAGGCTCGAAATCACTACGACCGAGATGCCAATCGACGCGCACGCGCCAACCACCCGGCTCCGTCAGAAACTGCTCCAGCAAGGCATCGGCTAGCTGGCGCAGCCGCGTTGGCTGGGCCGCGTTCTGGAAGCTCTCGAACAGAGGGCCCATGGCCAGCTCGCCTAGATGGGCCGGGGGCTCCTTGCAATTCAAATTGACCACGGCTTTCAGTTGCATGAGCCGCAAGCCGAGCTTGACCGCCCTGGCAAAATCCCTGGCAGCGTCAATATTCGCCTCGCGGCGGGCGAGGACATATTCAGGGCCATCGAGGGACAAGAACTCACCAGCAATGCTTCGGGCCGCCTCAATGGCCTCGACGACTTCCAGGCCGTCCACTGCGTCCGCGGACAGGACCCAGCCGCTTAGCTCCAGCGGTGCCTCCAGTCCGCCGAGCGTAAGCAGGCCATCGGCTTGCAAAGCGGCGAGATCCCGCGTGAGGACTTGCTGGAGCGAATAGTCGCGTAAGCTCGAGCTGGCTGTCCTCCAGATGAGATTCTCGGGGGCTGGGGTTGTCTCTACCCAGCCGGCCAACTGCTGGACGAGGGGAGTGGTAGAACGAGCTGCGTCCCCGTTTTTGGACTGCTGCGCCTCGGCGAAGGCTACCGCCAGCTCAGGCTGACCCAGCTCGCGAACCACCTTGACGACTAGATCGGCAATTTGCGTCGTGGTCGGAATGGGCGCCGCGACCTCGCCATTAAGGAAATGCAGGACACTATCGGTCAACTCGCGCGCCAGGAATGCGTCCGGCTTGCCGATCTGTTCGCCCGCGGCAAAAAGATCGCGGCTGATCCGGTCGGCGTCAAAAGGGACCAGCCGGCCGTCGGGTTTTCGCACCCAGGCGAATCGGGCCTGGGGAGAAATAGGCTCATCCATGCCCTAATTCTACGGCCTGCTGCCGCATGGGCTACGCGCGGCGCTTGCCGTTACGGTGTTTGCTCTCGGCGAGGATCGGTGCAACTTCGTCGACGAAATCGCTCACATCCTGGAAGGCCCGGTAGACCGAGGCGAAGCGAACATAAGCCACCTGGTCTAGCTGCCTGAGACGCTTCATGACCAGCTCGCCGATCACGTTGACGGCCACCTCGCCAAAGTAGTTGGCGTAGACTTCGCTCTCCACCTGGCGGACCATCTGCTCGATCTGTTCGCTGCTGACGGGCCTTTTATAGCAAGCTTTTTCCAGGCCGCTGCGCAGCTTGGCAGGATCGAACGGTTCGCGCGACTCGTCTTTCTTGATGACTTTGAGCGGGATATCCTCGACTTGCTCGATCGTCCAGACACGCCGCCGGCATTTCGTGCAATGGCGACGACGTCGAACCGGGAAGCCCGAAGGATGGCTTCGGGAATCAATGACTGTAAAATCGCCCTGGTGGCAGAAAGGACACTTCATGAGTCGTTTCGCCTGGCCTGCTTCGCGTC
>DASZFN010000595.1:0-18833 GCA_035939715.1 Gemmataceae bacterium
CAAGCTGGAAGAACTATTCACGAGCGATGACACCTGGGTGGTGGAGGCAAAGTAGACGAAGTCAGTAGCCAGTAGCCAGTAGTCAGTAGCCGCGTAGCTACTGACTACTGGCTACTGACTACTGGCTACTGACTACTGACCAGTTCGATGATTTGTCCCCATTGCGGCCACGATAATTTGCCGGGCAGCGAAGAGTGCAGCCATTGCCAGATGGATATGACTCAGCTGGATCGTCCGATTCCCAGTAACCGCATCGAGCGCAGCCTGATGGACGACCCGGTAACGGTGCTGCGTCCCCGGCGGCCGGTCGCAGTCCGCGCGTCCACGACCGTCGGTGACACCATCAAGCTGCTGCTGGAAAATGAAATCGGCGCCCTGCTGGTCGTCAACGAAGAGGGCGAGCTGGTAGGCATCTTCAGCGAGCGCGATCTGCTTACCAAGGTGGCCGGCCTGTACGATTCCTATGCCGAGCTTCCCATCCACATGTTCATGACCGCAAATCCGGAGACGGTCAGCACCAGCGATACGCTGGCCTTCGCCATCCACAAGATGGACGTGGGCGGCTACCGCCACCTTCCGGTCATTCATCACGGCGCGCCGGTAGGCGTCGTTTCCGTGCGCGATATGCTCCGGCACATCACACGCCTCTGCTAGCAGCCCTGTGGAAAAAGGTGTCTGGAACCTTGTTGGATAGAATAAATCTCCGGGCCTTCGCACTGCTTGAAGGTTCCAGACACCTTTTTCAACAGGCTGCATGAGATGGACAGCACCTGGCTCGGCGATCTGTTGCGGCTCTTGAGCGTTCCGGCTCTCGTGCTTCTGAACGCCGTTTTTGTGGCCGGCGAATTCGCTCTCGTGGCGGTGCGGAAGACCCAGGTAGAGGAAATGGTGCGCCTGGGCCGCAAAGGCGCCAAACAGCTCGACAGCGCCATCAAGCGCCTGGACCGGTCGATTGCCGCCACACAGCTGGGCATCACGCTGGCAAGCATCGGTCTGGGCTGGGTGGGGGAGCCGGCTCTGGCGCGGCTAATCCGGCCGCTCTTTCACTTCCTGAACGATACCTGGCTGCCCATCGCCGCGCATTCCACGGCCGCGCTGGTCGCCTTCTTATTTATCAGCTACCTGCACATGGCCTTTGGCGAGCTCGTGCCCAAGAGCCTGGCGATCCGGGCGCCGGACCGGATCGCCTTGTGGTTCGCGGCGCCGCTGCTGGTGTTCGCGAAGCTGACGCGGCCGTTTACGCTGATCATCAGCGGCACGGCGAACCTGGTGTTGCGCCTCATGGGAAGTCAGCCGGGCAGCGGCGAGGAGGGCGTGCATTCCGTCGAGGAGCTGCTGCTGCTCATTGAGGACAGCGAGGAAGCCGGCATGCTGGATGCGGATCAGGCCGACCTGGTGGAAAATGTTTTTCACCTGTCGCGCAAGCGTGTGCGCGACTGCATGGTGCCGCGCGACAAGATGGCCTCCCTGGAGATAAGCCTGCCTCATGACAAGGTCCTGGAAGCGGTGCGCAGCGGCGCGCATACGCGCATGCCGGTTTACGAGGGCAATCCGGATAACATTGTCGGCATCGTCAACACCAAGAACCTCTTCTTCCTCTTCAGTCTCAAGGGCGTGGTCGTGCTCGAAGACGCCATGTATCCGCCGCTGTTCCTGAAGCCGGATGAGAGCGTGGCCACTGCCCTGCGGCTCTTTCGCAACGCGCGTCGGCCCATGGCGCTGGTCCGGGGCGACGACGGCAAGATCCTGGGACTGATCACTCTGGAAGACGTTCTCGAAGAGATCGTGGGCGATATCGAGGACGAGCACGACCGTCCGCCGCCCAAAGTGAAGTTGCGCCGGCGTCTGCAGTTACCGCGTCCGGCAGTGCCCGGTCCGGCAAGGCCCGCGCCGGGCATGGCGAAGGGCAAGGATCAAAGGTAACTCAGCCAGGCACTGCGGCTGCGCTGCTTGACGCCCGCATACCAACGGCACAGCGGATAGAGCAACAGCACCACTCCAAGCCAAACCGCATACACGATCGGCAGGTCGTAGCCATAACCTGGCGGCAGTTGCCGGCTGCCAATTGTCCATGGCGCCTCGGCGGCATATGGAGAAGAGCCGTAGCGCACGTAATCGGCCGCCACCACGAGACCATGAATGAGTGGGATGTGAAGCAGGTAGTAGAAGAGCGGGACCCGGCCGAAGGTGATGAAGAACCGGCTGACCTTGCCCGGCTCACGGTCAAACACTGCCAGGGCTAAGATTGCGGGTCCAAGAGTCATCAGCAAGAACACCAATGACGGAGGATACTTTTGGCAATTGAGGAACGACAGGAGCGTGAAAAGCGGTTTATCCTGCGCCTTCCAGGGCCCAGGCGATGTGCCCGTGACCGGTGTTGAATTTGCCGGCGTCAAATCGCCGTAGACGTTGATTCCGCGCACAATCACGAAAAGAGCACAAAGCAGGAGGCCTATTTTCAAGAATTCCTTGCGCCGCCGCGAGCGCTCCAGCAGGAAGAGAGCGCCAAAGCCATAACCCGAAGCCATGACGCCCAGCCAGGGCAGGATGGAATAGCCTGTCACAAAATGCAGCTGCGGAACCGTGAACGGCCCGAGCTTGCCGCCCGGGAAAATCTCCAGCCTGTCCGGACTGTGGAGGACCATCCAGAGGAAGTTCGGCAGACCGACCTGCTCGGCGATCAAGCCATCCAGCAGATTGTGCAAACCGACCAGGGCGACGCCGATTAGCGCGACCGCCCGCGCCGGCAGGAATACCAGGAGCGACAGGATCGCCATGGACCAGCCAATGGCAAAAAAGACGCCGCCGCCGAACTCCCTGGCGTAGTCGAGATGAAAGTTCCAGCTCAGGCGGACAAAGGTGGCCTCGAAGAGCACCAGCCACAAGCCGCGCGTCAGCAAAAACCAGGACAATTGCGCCTTGCTCTTGCCGCGCGTGCCGGCCAGGAATGCTCCCGCACCCGCCAGGAAGACAAAGGTCGGCGCACAAAAGTGCGTGATCCAGCGCGTGAAGAACAAGGCCGGCGTGGTGTGCTGCAAATCGACGGGATCGACTTTGAAAGAAGCGTTATGGAAATAATCCCGTACATGGTCCAGTGCCATGATCACCATGACCAGGCCGCGCAAGAGGTCGATGGCATCGAGCCGCGTCCTGGGCTCGGTTTGAATGGTCGGTTGGATCAGGACGCCTTCCTTCATGAGTATTCCATTCGCTGTCAGCACGGAGCAGGCGTTGCCGCAAGTCGAAAGAGTAACCGCGAGGTGGGGAAGCGTTCAAGAAGAAAATATAGCATTAAGGAAAATGCGGCACGAATAAGACTCAATTCGCCGCGCAGGGGATTCTGCTCTTAATGTCGCGGCAGTTCGGCTTGAGATGTGATACAACGGTTCTGGTATATTTGAGCGCATGAACCGCACCACTGCCACCCTCGACCGTTTGGTGGAACCCGTAGTCCGGACGTTTACCCCGGAAGTCGCCCGGGCCCTCGTACCACGTTTCCTTCGACACCGGAACAACCAGTGAGGGCACGCGGTCGCAATGCAACATTAGATGGACAACGGGCTCAAGAGACGTCGACAAAGTCGCTCCTCAGGTTTTGAAGGCGGAACGTGCTGGTGGCCGCCAGAAGCCGTCTCTGCAGCCGTCCGCACGCGATTCAAGAGGCGGCCTCTCTTCATCGGGCCGGCGGATTGGCGCGGCGCACAGCGTTTACCAGTTCATCGAGTTTCGACAGAAACCGGGACCGATCCTTCGGCGCCATCGGGGCTGGGCCGCCGGTCATGACGCCGCCCTGGCGAAGCTCATCCATGAGGCCGCGCATGGCGAGCGCCGAGCCGATGTCATTCTCCGTAAACTCATTTCCCTTTGCGCTCAGAACACGCGCGCCCTTCTGCAAACAGCGGGCGGCCAAGGGAATATCGGCGGTCACCACGATGTCCCCCGTGCCGGCTTGTTCGACGATCCAGTCGTCGGCCGCTCCGAACCCAGAACGCACCACCATCTGCACCAGGTTATCGGCTGGTACGCGGAGCGGGGCGTTGGCAACGATGATGACGCGCATGGTGTAGCGGCGGCCAACGCGGTAGACCTCGTCTTTGACCGGACAGGCGTCCGCATCGACGTAAATGGTTAGCATGGCTCCTGATCTCTGATTGGCAGGCAGGGCACCGCACGCTCGCCTTACCCAAGAGGCGAGGACGGCGCTGAAGCATCTCGACAGTGACCAGAAATCCCTTCCGAAATAGTCCGGCCGTTTCGTTTACTTGCCGCACTACTGTATAGTAGAGCACAGCAACCATCTCTTGCGAGAACTCTCATGGCAAGCGCCGGGAATGAAGTCCTGCTGCGGCATATCCATCGTCTTGCGGACACGCCAGCTTCCGCGTCTGCTCCCGATTGCGAGCTGATTGAGCGCTTCACGACGCACAATGATGAACCTGCCTTTGAAGCCTTGTTGCGGCGGCACGGCCCCATGGTGCTGCGCGTATGTCAGCGCGTGCTGTGGAATCCGCAAGATGCCGAAGACGCATTCCAGGCAACCTTCTTGCTGCTGGCTCGTAAGGCCGGGTCGGTTCGGCGACAAGAATCGGTGGGAAGTTGGCTGTACGGCGTGGCCTACCGCGTGGCGCTTAGCGCGCGAGCGGCCGCCGCCCGCCGCTTCGTCCATGAGAGGCAAGTCACGGCCCTTCCAGCAAAAGACCCTCTGACGGAAATTACGCTTCGGGAAGCTCAACGGGCGCTCGACACTGAACTAAACCGCCTGGCAGAGAAATACCGTGCGCCGCTGGTGCTTTGCTGCCTCGAGGGGATGACCCGCGATGAGGCGGCTCGTCAGCTCGGCGTTTCGCTGACCACGCTGAAAAGCCGGCTGGAGCGCGGACGCCAACTCCTTCGGGTTCGTTTGACCCGGCGTGGGTTGATGATGTCCTCGGCACTGTGTGCCGGGTTCCTCGCCGAGGGCGCAGCACAGGCAACTCTCCCCGCAGCGCTCGCCCATTCGACAATTCAGGGGGCAGCCCGCTGCGCAGCCAAGATCTCTACCGAGCCTGTTCACCTCGCGCCAAATGTACTCGCGCTCAGCGAAGGAGTGTTGCGCGCCGCGACGGGAATGAAGTGGAAGGTTTGCGCCCTCGTGCTCCTGGCTGCCGGAGTCCTGGTCGGCGGCGGCGGTTTGCTCATACGAAACGCCCTTCGTTCTCCAACCGTTGCAAACCAGCTACCAGCGGCCGCTGAGGTGAAATCCCCGCCGGATTCTCCCGCAACGAGACAAGCCCGGGCCGACCTTTACGGTGAGCCGTTGCCTGACGAAGCAATTACTCGGATGGGGACGACGCGCTTGCGGCACGGCAGCGGCGTGGGCTATCTGCGCTTCACGCCGGACGGCAAAACGCTGGTCTCGCAAGGAGGCGACGGCGTGCGCACCTGGGACGTCGCCACCGGCAGGCACCTACACCATTTCTTCCCCAAGGACGCCGTGTCCCTCCGAGGCGGTTCACGGGCCGCGCTGTCGCCCGACGGAAAACGAGTGGCATTATCGGGCAACACTGGCATTTCCATCTGGGACATCGAGACCGGGAAACCGGTCCGCACGGTGGGAGAAGGTTCCTATGGTCAAGTCGACTTTTCTCCGGATGGTAGCGTGCTGGCAGCCGGCGGCTATAACCTCTCGAAGAAGATCGATCTTTGGGACGCGGCGACTGGCCGGCCGCTGCCGAGCTTGAGCAGGAGCGAAGACTGGGTCGGCTCTTTCGTATTCGCAGACGGCGGCAAGACCGTGATCGCCAGCGGAGAAACGACCGAGAGGCGCCAGGACAAGCAGCATCATGCTATCTGGTTCTGGGACGTAGCCTCGGGCGAAGTGGGACGCCAAATCGATCTGGGTGAATCAGGCTTGGGCAAGATGGCCCTTTCTCCCGACGGCACGATGCTGGCCGGCGTCATCGGCCGCGGCTCCAAGGACGCAGAAGGCTGGTGCGTTCACCTTTGGGACACGGCCAGCACCAAGGAGCTACGCACTCTCAAGGTTACGCCGAAGCCAACTTACCGCGGCAGGTGGAATTCGTTCTGCTCGCTGGTATTCGCCCCAGACGGCAAAACGCTCTACGCCGGCGGCGTCGATGCGACCGTGATTGGCTGGGACCCGCACACCGGCAACGAGGTGCGCCGCGTCGGGCAAGACCTCGCCAACCCGTTTGGCCTGGCGATCGCGCCGGACGGCAAGATGCTGGCTGCCAACTTTGCCTCCTTGATTCACCTGATCGATATAGACAGCGGCAAAGAACGATTTACCGAGGTCGGACATCCCGTCCGCATAAACACGGGTGCCATCAGTTCCGATGGTCGAACGGTCGTGACGGCGGATTTTCGCCGCGTCTTTCTTTGGGACGCTGCCACGGGCCGCCGGCTTGGCCAAATCGTTGGCGCAGAAGGCGGCCACACGTCATTTTCACAGCTGCCGGACGGACGCAGCTTGCTCGTGTCGGACTACAACTACGATACGCGGCATCTCGCGTCACTCCGTGTGCTGGAACTGGCCACCGGAAAGGAACTGCGCCGGATCAAGTGGGCGACCGAGACGAAAGACATTCGCTACCCCCAATCGATTTCCCCGGACGGGAAAACGCTGGCTTTGGCCGGTGACAAAGACACGGTGTATCTGGTGGACTTTGAAAGCGGCCAGATACGACAAACCTTGCAAGGGAACGATCAGTCTCTGCTCGCGTCGGCTTTCACTCCAGACAGCGCGACCTTTATCGCTGCCTACATCAACAATCTGATTCGCTTCTGGGATGTCGCCACCGGCCGGATCATCCGCGAATTTGAGATCCCCGAGGGTTCGACTGCCCGGCAAGGTCCGGTTTTCGCCAACGGCTTCGGTCCGGGATATCGCGCGGCTATTTCAGCGGATACGCAGTTGATCGCCCTGGCCGGCAGTTCGGCCCAGGTGCTGGAGATTTATGATCTGACCAACTGGCGCTTGATCTTCAAGGGTGGGAATACCAACGGCGATGTCTCGCATCTTATCTTCTCCCCCGACAGCAAGACTCTGGCCTGGATTGGCGGGTCCGATGGAACGGTCCATCTCATGGAGTTGGCCACAGGTCGTGAGCGGCACCGATTGGTTGGACGCTGGGGCGAAGTGACGGCACTGGCTTTTTCGGCAGACGGTCGGAAATTGCTTTCTTGCAACGAGGATACCACGGCTCTGGTCTGGGACCTGACCGGTCGACTGGCAGCGGGAAACACATGGAGCACGCCAGTCACGGCCAATGAACTGGACGCCTGCTGGTCTGACCTGGCAGAAAAAGATGCCGCCCATGCCTATCAGTCCATTCGAAAACTAGCGTCTGCCTCGTCGGAGGCCGTGGCTTACCTCAGCAAGCGCTTGACGCCGGTTCCAGCCGCCGATGAGCAACGCCTGGCCAGGCTCATCAAGGATCTGGATAGTGACAATTTCAAGTCACGTCAGAAGGCGACCAAGGAGTTGGAGGGGCTGGGTGAAGTGGCCTTGAGTGCTTGCGAAAAAGCCCTGGCGGACAAGCCGTCTCTTGAAGTCCGGCAACGTCTTCAGACGCTCTTAAGCGCCCAGCAGGAAGCTCGTTGGTCTGTTACTCCCGAGCGCTTGCGGATGCTCCGCTCCATCGAGACGCTGGAACTTTCCAGAACAGCGGAAGCACGCCAGTTGTTGGTGCATCTAGCCAAAGGCGCGCCCGGCGCTCGATTGACCGAGGAAGCGAAATCCGCGCTGAGGCGCATAGACCATGGTGGATCGACCAACTGATCCACGGATCGGAGCGGCTCATTCTCAGGAGCAGCGCATGCCAGTCGACATGTCGTCCTACCTGGAAGATCGGCGCAAATTCCTTGCCAATCGGCAAACATTCCCGCTCGACGAGCTAGCGAAGTATCTCGGTAACTGGGTCGCCTGGAGCCCGGACGGGACACGTATCGTGGCCAGCGCAGCCAACCCCGAAGATCTGGAAGAGCGCGTTCGGGCAGCCGGGGAAGATTTCCGCCGGTGCGTCCTGGAAGGGATTCCGGACAACGACGCGTTGCTTGGCGGCGGCCTGGACGGGGAGACCCGGTGAGATTCGCGTACTTGCCGTTACCAACCCGGCAACCAGTCTATGCCCTGGGCGGCGTTCGCATCCGTTATCGGCCGATTGTCCCCGTACAAATCATCAGCCCGCAGGTACTGCCGCCGTTCGATGCGTGCCTTGACTGCGCCTCCGATGATACAGTCTTTCCATTGCGCCTGGCCCGCCGCCTGGGCATTGATCTGAGCAACGCGCCGGCAGGACAAGTGCAGCCGGTCGCGCAGGCCGTGTTGCCTGTCAAGTACGCACGCGTCACGTTGTTGCTGGCGGACGGTTTCGAATCGTGCCAATGGGAAGCAATCGTGGCGTTCGCGGATGTTCCGCTGCGCTGGGCGCTGCTGTGCCGAACACTTCGTTTCCAGGACAATATGTGATTCACCGCAGCTCTCCGCCTTGACCCGAAAGCGGTGCCGACGCTGGCCAAGGTTCTTGTCGATACGGAGAACAAATTCGATCAGAGTTTCGGCACGGCCGGATTAAACCTTGGCCGCTGCGGCCCGAGGGGCGTAGAAGTGCTTATTTCGGCTCTTGATCACGCCGATGCCAGGATTCGGCATGCGGCCGTGGTTGGCATCGACATCTCAAGAGATTCCCGTGCCGAGGCTCTTCTCAAACGTATGAAAGATGATCCGGATGCAAAGGTTCGGCAACGTGCGTCAAGCCGAATGGGCGATTCGTTTGCGTTCTTGATGGGCCAGAAGAAGAACTAGGGCCAGTGGCTCTCTTTTCCGGACGCTTAGACTGCCGCAGCCGGATTAGCGTATCGATGATCTCCATGAATCTGTTCTGCTCTTTCGGCGGACCGGCAAAGTGCAGCGCCTTGTTAATCCTGCTCCCGCACCCATTCCAACCAACGATCCACCAACTCATTGCCGGTTCGATCAACCGCGGGTAGGAACTCCTTTAACAGCGGGCGAAGGCTTTCCGTGTCGTCATCGCGCAACAAACGGCGGATCGTCCACCAACGGTCGAACAGTTCGACGCTGATTCGTGGCGAGCCGAACACTGCCTCGAAATTCTCTTCGCATGACAGCGGCGTGTATTCTCGGACCTGGGCCAAGTGTAGCAACTTCACAGTCAGAGCGTAGTCGTTCTCCGTCCAGACCGAGTGGCATCCACCTTCCTTATTTGAGAGCACCACCGGCTCAAGCAGCAATTCGGCGAGCTGCTGCTCGACGCGCCCTCGCAGCTGGTCACGCAAGGCCGGGCGAGGCTCGATCAAATAAAGCGCCTCAAACTGCATAAATACCTCGATGCAAAAGACCGAACACGCGGCTACTGTTTCGGAAGCCTTGGATCGGCTTGACGCCACCAGCTCCATAGACAAGCCTAAGGCCACCGCAGTCGCGCGCCAGCCGGCGCACCGCACGGCGATAGGCACGCCGGACAGCGGGAGCCAAAAACATAGTAACAACTCGACACGCCGCACCTGCGGCAGGTTCCAACCCAATGTCTAGGATATCGGAGGCAAGGCAGGCAGTTCCAGCCGCTCACGGCTCACAGGCGATCCTAAAAGTGCGAATTGAAGCAGATTCAGTGCACGACTTGAATATGGTTGATAATCATTTGAGGCTTAGCACATGATCTCAATATGAGGCGTGACGGTGCACGGGTAAGGGCCGGCTACTCTGTGGGTAACTGATGCCGCGGCTAGAGCGGATCTGGCTTCCGCTGATTTCCAGGGAGCCGGCGAGTGTCTACCCGGTGCGCCCGGCCCGTCCCTAACTTTCCTGGCTACTTCCTGGCCACGCGGGCAACTTGGCTGCCAGCCCTCTGCGCTTACTTCGTACATTCTATCCCGGTTGCTACCCCCCGCGCCCTCCTGGAATGCCGGACACGTGCAGGGAAACCATTGGCATTCCCTTTGCTTTTTCCTCGTTCACCCCTTCCGGGGCCTTCTGGTTCGGTTGACACAGGCAAGACCGCCGACATGTCGGTCAGCGCCTGGGGTCCGTTGGGTCATGGCCGGGCCCACTTGCCGAGCTGAAGCCTTCTCTTGCGCCTTGGTGGCGCGACCGGCCTGCACTTTGGAGTTTCCCGCGCGGTGGCCCAACCGGCCGTGACCGGCCGGTGCGCGGAAAGACTGTCCCGCGCCCACCGCGGTTCTTTGTGAGAGGAGCACCTGAGAGATGATGCCCACCACGTTCCTGACTGCACTGACCCGCGGCGCCCGGCGGCGCTGTGCCCTTCTGTCGAGCCGGCTCCGCACAGCCCGGCAGCGCCCGGCTTCCCGAAGCCGCTCCGCCCGACTGGGTCTGGAGCACCTGGAAGACCGTCTTGTGCCGGCGGTCTTCAACGTCAACAGCCTGGCCGACATCCTCAATCCCGGCCCCGGAGTCGTCACGCTGCGCTCGGCCATCCAGGCCGCCAACGCCACCCCGGGCGGCAACACCATCAACCTGACTCTTCCCGGCACCTACATGATTACCCTCCCCGGCACGCCGGGCGAGGCCGATAACGCCGCCGGCGAGTTCGCCATCCTCCCGACGGGCGGCAACCTGACCATCCAGAATACCAGCGGCGGCACGGTCATCGTGGACGGCAACCACCTCAGCCGCGTCTTTGACATCAACCCCAATTTCAATCCCGCCACCCCCACGCCGCCGTTCACGGTGACCATGCAGGGCTTCACCATCCAGAACGGCCTGGCCACCGACCCGGCCAATCCGGACGGGCCCTTCGCCAGCGGCGGCGGCATCCGTGACGTCGGCAACGCCAGCCTGATGCTGACCAACGTCGTGCTTACCAACAACACCGCCACGGCCGACGGCGGCGGGGTCAGCTTCGAGAACACGGTGAGCGTGCCCTGGACGTTCACAGTCAACAACAGCCTGATCAGCAACAACCACGCCGGCGACGCCGGCGGCGGCATCGACGCGGACGGCTCCGGCCGGATCTTCATCAACACCGGCACCGTTATCACCGGCAACACCTCGGTAAACCAGGGCGCCGGCATCTGGCTCGACGCCATCCAGGCAGGCACCGTGTTCGCGACGTCCAACCTGACCGTGACCGGCACGATCATCAGTAACAACACCGCCATTGCCCCGGCCAATTTCGGCGGCGGTATCGGCAACGCCGGCAACGGCATCGTCACCATCATCGGCAGCACCATCGAGTCTAACTTCTCCGGCGGTGTGGGCGGCGGTTTCGCCGATGAGAATGCCCAGGGCACCCTGATCGTCCAGAACAGCTACTTCCTCGGCAACTCGTCGTTCGGCAACGGCGGCGCCATTGCCGTGAGCAGCCCGACCACGTCGATCAGCAGCAGCGAAATCAAGGGCAACTCCAGCGGCGGGTTTGGCGGCGGCATCTTCGCCAACGGCCTAACGCTGACCGTTCTCGACACCACGTTGGCCGGCAACACCGCCAGCGGCGCCGGCGGCGGCATCGAGCTGGCGACCACCGGCACAGGCGCCTTTGCCTCGACGATCGACTTCACGACGATCACCGGCAACAGCGCCTTGAACAACGCCGGCGCCAACGGCGGCGGCATCGATGCCCCGGCCGCGTTCACCGGCGCCGTGTCCCTGCTCAATGACACCATCAACGCCAACATCGCTACCACGGGCGGCGGTATCTTCTGGCAGGGGACGCCTGGCTCGACCTTCACGGTCCAGAACACGATCATCGCGAGAAACTCCGCCACCACTGGACCGGACGCCTTTAACATGATGACGAACCCGTTCACCGACCATGGCGGCAACTTGATCGGCATTGCCGGCATCGGCAGCGGCAACTACGGCTTCACCGCGGCCACCACGCAAACCGGCACCTTTGCCTTCCCGCTCGACCCCAGGCTGGGGCCGCTGCAGAACAACGGCGGGCCGACCGTCGGCTTCGCCGGACCCACCGCCGTCCTGCAGTCGCTGGTTCTGGAGACCGAGGCTCTTCTGCCTGGCAGCCCGGCCATCGGTCGAGGCACCCCCAGCGCTGCCACGATCACGGACGAACGCGGCTTCCAGCTCATGGCCGGCGCTCCCGTGGACGTCGGCGCCTTCCAGACCGGTGCTACGCCTGTCACCACTCCCAACCAGCGCTACATCGCCTCCATTTACCAGACCCTGCTCGGCCGTGCTCCCGACCCCACCGCCGTAAGCTGGGTCAACCTCCTGAACCAGGGTGTCTCGCCTGCCGCCGTAGTCCTGGCCATCGAGGCCTCTCTCGAGTTTCGCCTGGACGAGGTGCAGACCATCTACCAGCGCTTCCTGCACCGCGCGGCCGACCCCGGTGGCTTGGCGATCTTCAGCAATGCCCTGGGAGCTGGAGCGACTGTCGAACAGGTCGAGGAGGCCGTCGTTGGCTCGCAAGAGTATTTCCAGCTCAACGGCAGCACGAATGCAAGCTTCCTGACCGGGCTCTACCGCGACGTGCTGAACCGCAGCCCTGATGCCGGCGGCCTGTTCGCCTTCACGCAGGCGCTTCAGGCCGGCCTGTCTCGCTCCGCCGTGGCCGCGGTCCTCTTCGGTTCCCAGGAGTTCCGGAACGACCTGGTTGCGCTCGACTATCAGACCGACGTCGGCCGGAACGCCGACCCGGCGGGCGCCGCCGGCTTCGTGCTGGCCTTGCAGTCGGGAGCCACCGACCAGGCGGTCCTGGCCGCCATCCTTGGCTCGCCGGAGGCTTTCGCGAGAAGGACATGAGCAGTTGAGTCCCGCCAAACCCGCTGCCCCAACTCTCTCTCCCGCCGCGGGGGCAGAGGGTTGGGATGGCTCGCCCGGGGCCTTTTACGACAAAGATAGGCTCTCCCGGAGATGACGTTATGAAATTCGCATTCTTGATCATGGTCGGGCGTGGCGGTCTTTGTGTCCGGTTGGCGACGGCAGGAATCCTGTTGGCGAGCCTGGTCGCCTCGGCGGCGCGCGGCGAGGAGCCGGCGAAGCGCGTCGAACCCATTCGCATCGGTTTGGCGAGCAGCGTGACGCGCGACACTCCCGAGGCCGCGGTCCAGATCCCGCTGGAACCGTTCGCTGATCTGATGGAATCTCTGACCGGAATCACCGGTCAGGTGGTGCTGGGGGGCGATGTCCACACGCTCACCCAGCGCTTGAAAGCCAACCAGTTCCAGCTCTGCATCTTCCAGGGAGTGGAATTCGCCTGGGCCCAGCAAGAATGTCCGGAGCTGAAGCCGCTCATGATCGCGGTCAATAAGCGGCGGCACGTGCAAGCCTGTGTGGTCGTCCGCAGCGACAGCAAGGCGACGACCTGGGAGAACTTGCGGCACAAGAGCGTGGCGCTGCCGCGGCATAGCCTGGAGCACTGCCACCTGTTCCTGCAGCGCTGCTGCCGCGAGCATGGCCAGGACGCGGACCATTTCTGCGCGCAGATCGTGACGCCGCCCGGCGTCGAGTTGGCTCTGGACGACGTGGTGCGCGGCAAAGTTCAGGCCGCCGTGGTGGACGTGGTCGGCCTGGAGGCCTATCAACGCGAGAAACCGGGCTGCTACGAGCGCCTGAAGAGGATCAAGGTTTCGGAACTGTTTCCCGCCGCCGTGGTTGTCTACTACCCGGACCGGCTGAGCGACGCCGTGCTGGCTCGATTCAAAGACGGCATGGCGCGGGCCAAGGAAACAGCCGTCGGCCGCCAGCTCATGGCCGCGGTCCGCTGGACCGGATTCGAGCCGGTCCCCGCCGATTATCAGAAGACGCTCACGGAGATCCTGAAAGCCTATCCCCCGCCCACGCCGGCGGAGCGGACGGTCGGCCGGCAAGGGACCGCGAACGCCCACTGATCCTGGCACGCCGGAGGTCCCCGGCCATGAGCCTCGCCGAATCCCTCGCCCGGCAGCGACGATGTCTCGCAAAAATCACCGAAATGTGCTCGCCAAGCCGATTTCCAACTTCATGGACAGCTTACGGTCCCCGCCTGTCCCTGACTTTCCTGGCTACTTCCTGACCCCGCGGGCAACTTGACTACCATCTTTCTGCGATTAGTTCGTGCCTTCTATCCCGGTTGTGGCCCCTCCGCGGCCTCTGGATCGGTTGTACGGGCAGGGACACCTTTGGCATTGCCTTTGCGTTTTCCTCATCTCGCTTCTCCGCGGCCTTCTGGATCGGTTGATACGGGCAAGAGCGCCGACACATCCCGGTCAGCGCCCGGGCTCGGTGCGTCATGGCTGGGCGCACTTGCCGTAAGCATCATTTGTTAGGAGGAATGAGTCCATGTCAGCTACCACCGAGATCCAGACGAGAGTGGCGCGGGTGCTCGTCGAAACATTGAATGCGGACAAAGAAGACGTCACGCCCGCGGCAACCCTGCAGGGGGACCTGGGCGCCGAGTCGATCGACTTCCTGGACATCGTGTTCCGCCTGGAGCAGGAGTTCAATATCCGGATTCCGTCGGACGAGCTATTCCCCGATTCAATCCTGCAGGGCAACCCCGCGTTCGTGCAGGATGGCCGGGTGACGGACCAGGGCCTGGCCGAGCTGCGCTCGCGCCTGCCCCACGCCGACTTCAGCGGCTTCGAGGGCGACCGGAGGCTCAGCGCCATCCCCGACCTGTTCACGGTCGGCCTGGTAAGCGGTTACGTCGCGTGGAAGCTCGATCAGGACAAGCAAGTGGACCGGGACGGCCACGGCTCCATCCTGAGCACCGGCAGTTCCTCGCCCGGAACCCAGAAGTAGTCATCGGCTGTTTTCTCCCGGAATGACGTTTATGAAATTCGCATTCTTGATCCACTACCTTTCGGACGAGACGCGCTCCCTGATGAAGCTCGACGGCGGCGGCCTCCTCCGGAATCACTGGGGCGTCAACGTCCTGGAGTTCTGCTCCGGCCTCCACCAGACCATGGAAGCCTTCCGCCGCGGGGGGGCTGGCGACGAGTCGGCCGCGCGCCTCGTCGATGAGCTGTCCGGCCTGGTGTCAAAAACCGGTGCGCGCGCCGACAGAAGGCTGTACGAGATTCCGATGACCGGACACGAGATCCTCGAGGACCCCGCACCGGGCCGTCGGCCTCATGGAGAAGGCCGTCGACGCTGCGGCCGCCTGGGGCGCTCGCGTCGTGGGCCTCGGGTCGATGACCGGCATCGTCGGCAGCCACGGGGCCTACCTCGCCGAACGCGGCCCGGTCCCCGTCACCACCGGTAACGGTTTGACCGTCTACGCCGCCCTTCAAAACCTGTACAACGCCTGCGAGGAAGCAGGCGTCGATCTTGCCCAGGAGACAGTCGCCGTCCTGGGCGTCCCCGGCAGCATCGCCACGGCGGCCGCCACCTTGCTGGCCCCGCAGTGCCGCGACCTGCTGCTCGTCGCGCGCCGTTCGTCGCCGCGCGCCACCCGCCTGGCCCACGAGCTCGGCAGCAAGCTCCTCCTGGAAATTCCACCTGCCCTGGCCCAGGCGCGCGTCGTGCTGTCGGCCACTTCCACCGGCGATTGCATCGACCAGCGACACCTGCTCCCCGGCGCCCTCGTCGTGGACGTGGCCGTGCCTACCGACGTGAAAGGGTCGGAAGCGATCCGTGACAGCACGCTGATCTTTTCCGGCGGCCTGGCCAAGGTGCCGGAGACCATGCCGCGCGACTCGATGTTCCTCGGTTTCTACCAGGGGACCGTGCCTTGCTGCCTCGGCGAGACGATGGTGCTGGCCCTGGAAAACCGCGCCGAGTGCTTCTCCATCGGCCGCGAACTCGACCTGGACAAGATCCAGGAGGTCGGCGCCCTGGCGCGCGGGCACGGCTTCGACTTCAGCAACTCTTCTCCTTTGGCCTCCCCACCGAGCCGGACGTCCTGGTCCGCTACCGCAAGTCCGTGAGGCTCCGGCCGACTCGCCGTGGTAGGAGCGCTCGCAGTAGAGCAAACCGGCCCGGCCGGTGGCGGCCCGCGCCAGCTTGAGCGCCGCTTCGACTGCCTCGGCGCCGCTGTTGCAGAAGAAGACCATTTCCAGGCCGGGCAGCGTGAGGTCGACGAGCTGCTCCGCCAGGGCCGCCGCCAGGGGGTTGACCGCCGACTGCGCGAAGCCGGGCGCCTGCTGTTCCAGCGCCGCGGCCACCGCCCGCGCCACGGCCGGATGATTGTGACCGAGGTTCATGGCGCCGAAGCCGGCGACGAAGTCGAGATAGGAGCGGCCGTCCGCGTCCCACAGCTCCATGCCCTGGCCGCGCACGAACGTCTTGACCAGGCCGCCCTTGCCGGCCACGCCGAGCAGCACCGGGTTGACGTGCCGTGCGAACCGCCTGGCGGCCCGTTCGGCCAGGGCGCGCACGTTCGGGACTTCCGGCTCACGCGACCGCTCGTGGCGGTGCGCGCCGTTGGTCCCGTTGCCGTTCAGGGCCGCGGGCTTTTCCACGTTTGGCGCGCTCGGCGCGCTGTCCGTCACAAGCAACCCCACCTATCAGCGCCCTTTCGGCCCGCTGCTGACCGGCTGCGAGGCCGTCCCCTTCGGCGAGCTCGGCGCTCTCAAACGTGCCCTGGCGACGCGGCGCTTCGCCGCCTTCGTCGTCGAGCCGATCCAGGGCGAGGGCGGCATGAATGTGCCGCCGGAAGGCTACCTGCGCGAAGCACAGCGACTGTGCCGGGCGGCCGGGACACTGCTGGTAGTGGACGAGGTGCAGACCGGCCTCGGCCGCACGGGTGCTCTGTTCGCCGTGGACCTCGAGGCGTCGAGCCGGACATGATGACGTTGGCCAAGTCGCTGGGCGGCGGCCTGGTCCCGCTCGGGGCCATGCTGGCGCGGCGCGACCTGTGGATGAAGGCGTACGGCATATAGCCCAGCGCGGTTAGCTCGTCGGTCCGGCCGACTTCCCCCTCGTCGAACTCCTTGAAAACGAAGAGCGGCGTTCCCTCCGCGCCGGCAACCCGGATCATCAGCCGGTCGAGCAGCCGCAGGATGGCCCGGTAGTCGCTGCCGGGTGCGAAGCGCAGGTGGCTCTGTCCCGTGGAAACGGGGCAACCGCAGAAGAGCACCTTGAATTTGAGGAAACGCGGAAAACGTTGGCGGAGTGACTGCAGCCGTTTTTTCCAGGGCTCCTGAACGAACAGGAGTCCATCGATGCGAAAAAGCGAAAGGACTGCGGCCGCGGCAGGCCGACCGGCTGGGTCGCGGAGAGTCCAGCCCGCCATCGCCGTATGAAACGGATGGGAGTTTCTAGAAGAGCAATTTCCAAGGATTTTTTGAGCCGACGCCCCGGCTCAAAAAACGTGGCAAACTGGCAAACTCAATTCTTTGTCAGGCATAAGCCACGCGGAAGCATGCGGTTACGCCGGCAGCTGAGTTTGCCAACCGTGGCAAACTCAGTTGGCAAACTGGCAAACTCATTTTCGCTCGCCCCGAAATTTGGCTTTATCCGATACAAGAACTTATTCCTTGCCCTTGCCTGCCGGCGCCTTGCCTGCTGGGGCCTTGCCCGCTGGCGCCTTGCCCGCCGGGGCCTTGGCTGCTGCCGGCGCCTTGCCGGCGGCGCCCTTGGCAGCCGGTGCGGCGGCCGTTTCCGTTGCTGCAGCGGCCTCGCCCTCGGGTTTCTCCTCTTCCTTGGCCTTCTTGACCTTCTTCACGACGATGCGCACGACGCGGACCTTCGGCAGGCCGAAGGGGCTGCGGCCGTCCTGCCAGCGCTCCTCGTTCTGCAAGACCTTGATCCGCTCCCCGCGCGTCAAAACGTTGCGGGCTCGTTGCAGGCTGTTTTTCCGGCGGAGACTCTTATCGATTGACATGGCCCTTCCTTTGTCCCTTGCGTTTGGGTGGAATACAAAGATGATATTCACAGGGTCGGGATCGGACAAGAGCGGTCAGGAGCAGCGTCCATGCGCGTCAGGTTTGATTACGGGCGAACGGGACTGGAAGCGGAGTTGCCGGCCGAGCGGGTCGTAGGCCCGCTGGCGATAAGGCCGGCGCCGCCGCTGGCCAATCCGGAGGCGGCGATCGCTCAGGTTCTTGAACATCCGACAGGCACCGCGCCCCTCGCCCAGCTCGCGCGTGGCCGCAAGAATGCCTGCATACTGGTCTGCGACATCACGCGGCCGGTGCCGAATCGTCTGATCCTGCCGCCCGTATTGCGTACGCTGGAAGCGCAGGGCATCGCGCGCCGGGACATTCTGATTCTCAATGCCACGGGCCTGCATCGGCCTAACGAAGGGGCCGAGCTGGTGGAAATGCTGGGCCCGGAGATTGCCGCCAACTACCGGGTCGAAAACCATCATGGCAAGGTTCTGGAAGAGCACGATTATCTCGGCACCACAGCCAACGGCGTGCCGATCTATCTCGACAGCCGTTATGTCCGCGCGGACTTGAAGATCACGACCGGACTCATCGAACCGCATCTGATGGCCGGCTACAGCGGCGGCCGCAAGGTCATTTGCCCCGGCATTGCGGCGCTGGAGACGGTCAAGGTCTGGCATGGCCCGCGGTTCCTGGAAGACCCGCGGGCGGATTGCGGCATTCTCGAGGGCAACCCCGTGCATGAAGAGAACACGCGCATCGCCCAGGTTGCCGGCTGCGATTTCATTGTCAACGTCTGCCTCGACGACGAACGCCGCATCACCTGGGTCGGCGCCGGCGACATGATCAAGGCCTGGCAGGAAGGCGTGCGCTTTGTCGAGGCAGTCGTCAAGGTCGCGGTGCCGGAGGCGCTCGACGTGGTCGTCACCAGTTGCGCCGGCTACCCGCTGGACACCACATGGTACCAGGCCGTGAAAGGGTTGACCGGCGCTCTTCCTATCGTGAAGCGCGGCGGCACCCTGATCCTGGTGGCGAGCCTCACCGAGGGGCTGGGCAGTCCGGAGTTTCAGCGCCTGATCGCGGAC
>DASZFN010000596.1:0-6398 GCA_035939715.1 Gemmataceae bacterium
GCGGCACAATTGATGTCTCCCAGGGTGCGCTGCCGCGACCCTGGGCTCTGTTGTGTAACGCCTTCGGCGTAGAGGCGGAAGCTTTTTACAGTGCAGGTAAGAGGGTATTCAAATCAGGCCGCAGCTCGCCTGCCAAAAAAAAAGGGACGGGCGCCGGCCGGGCAACGGCCAGATCCCGTCCCCTCTTTCACAGGCTTATCGCCGACCGCTCACGGCTTGCCAAACAGGCTATCGTCCAGCTTTTCCGCGACCTTCACGTCGGAGTTTTCCGATTCGACATATTTCTTGCCGTCGCGGTTCAACGCGACCTTCATGGGAACCTTCGCCCCATCAACATCTTTATAGTCGCTGTAGAGCGTTTCCTGCGCCACTTCCTTGCCGCCTTCCTCCATGGCCTTGACGGTCCATTCGCCCTTGGCCAGGAGATTCGTGTCCTTGTCGAAGTAGAGGTTGACGTCCCGGTGACCCTTGCTGGAGACCTTGACGCCCACGACGGGACGGTCGCCGACCTTGCTGTCGCCGAGCGCCGTCAGGGTGTAGGCCTTGTCCTTGAGCGGCAAGAGCGAGGCGACATAGCCGGCGTGCTGTTGCTCCTTTTGCTCGGTTAACTGATCGGCGTTCATTTCCTCGGCATTTTCGCCCATTTTCATCCAGCCCTTGTCGCCGTTGAGGACCAGAGTAAACACGTTCTTGATCTCCACGCGGATCTTGTCGGGAAACTGCACGGCATACTCGGCGGTGTAGGGCATCCCATCGCCGGCGCCATAGTACGTCCCCTTCGCTGACCAGGTGTGAGCCTTGAACTTGGCCAGCTTTTCTTCGCCGCCCGCTGCCTTGATCGCTTTGTCGATGATCTCCTTCGGCTCCTCGGCCCGAAGCGCCCCGCTGAACGCCAGCACCAGGCCGGCAGCCACGCCTACACGCAAGACATTCTTCACGTTGCACCTCCTCAGACATGTACGGAACGGAAAACGCACGACGGGAAAACTGCTCCACTACCTTACGAACCCGCGCACAGAGCGGCAACGGTATTTGCGACTTACGCACCAATTCTCGTAGAACGGAATTCATTCCGTTCGGCAGCGGGAAGCCCGGCCCGCTCCGCTGCTGAACGGAATGAATTCCGTTCTACGAGGAAGTGGCTCAGGCGGGCGGGCGATTGGGCACGACCAGGATGGGAATGCGGAGACGATGCAGCAAGGGCGAGACGGTCTGACCGAGCGCCAGATCGGCGAGGAAGCGGTGGCCGTGCGTGCCCAGGACGAGCAAATCGAGATGCTCCTGGCGAGCGATGCGGCTCAGCTCATCCGGCGGGTTGCCGTAGCCCAGCACGCCGCGCGCTTCAAGGCCATCGCTGCGCAGATGCTCAACCAATTCGCGCATGCGGCGGCGGTCGCTGCGGCTCTCCTGGTCGTCGGCCTCGGCGCCAAGCAGGGCGGCGGCGGTTCCCTCGACCACGTGCAAAGCGACCAACACCGCGCCATGGGCGCGCGCCAGGGCAGCCGCCTGGGCGAGGACGGCGTCATCTGTGCCTTCCAGCTCGACGGCCACGCCGATGCGTCCAAAGGCAACCGCAGGCAACTCGGGGGCCAGCGGCGGGCGCGGCAACTCTTCCCGGCGGGCGAAGAACGGATAGAGCGTAATCCAGCCCAGGAACGCCGCCATGAGCACCGCCAGCGGGCCGATGGTTCCGTAGACCCAGTTCGGATTGCTCGCCTGTCCGGCCCACTCGTTCATCTGCAAGTAGATAAGCACGCCGTTCAAGGCCACCACCACGCTCGCACAGATCCAGGCCAGCGACTTGAGCCAGCCGCGCGAGGCAAAGCTGCCCATGCGCTGGACGTCGCTCGTGGCCTGCACCAGCGGCACAATCGCGAACGGAAGCTGGAAGCTCAGGACGACCTGGCTGAAGACCAGCAGGCCAAGAAGCTGCTCGTCCACGGAGCCTTCTCCCCACAGCCTGGTGTGACCGGCAAAGCCGATCACCAGCAACGCCGGCACAATCGCGACCAGGCGGGTCAGCAGGCGGCGCATCCACGGCTTGATGCGCAGGTGGACGAAGCCTTCCATCACGACTTGCCCCGCCAGCGTGCCCGTCAGCGTGGAGCTTTGCCCAGACGCCAGAAGCGCGATGGCGAACAGGAACGGCGCCAGCCGCGTTCCCCAGACATCTTGGAGAAGCTCATGGGCTTTCGCGAGCGACTCCACCGGCTTGTTGCTGGCATAGAACGAACACACGGAAAGGACCAGGATGGCGGCATTGACAAAGAAGGCCCCGTTCAAGGCCAGGACGGAGTCGATCAAGTTGTACTTGCAGGCCTGAGCTTTGCCTTCCGGCGACTGCGGGAAGGCGCGCGTCTGCACCAACGCCGAGTGCAAATAAAGGTTATGCGGCATCACCGTGGCGCCGAGCATGCTGATGGCGACATAAAGGCTGTTGCGCAGAAACTCGGGGCTGCGGGTATCCAGCCCGGGCATAAGCCCGCGAATCACCTCGGCCCAGTCCGGCCTGGCCAGCACGATCTCGCACACGAAACTGCAAGCAATCACGCCGATCAGCGCCAGCGTGATCAATTCCAGGGCGCGCACGCCGCGACGCTGCAGCGCCAGCAACAGAAAGGTATCGCCAGCGGCAATGACCAGCCCCCAGAAGTACGGCAAGTGCAGCAGCAGCTTCAAGGCGATGACCGTGCCGATGACTTCGGCCAGGTCGCAGGCGGCGATGGCGATCTCGCAAAGGATCCACTGCGGGATCGACATCCAGCGCGGATAGCTCTCGCGGCAAGTCTGCGCCAGGTCCTTGCCGGTGACGATGCCCAGGCGCGAGGACAGCGTCTGCAAAAGCAGCGCCATGAAGTTGGACAGGAGCAGCACCCAGAGGAGGCGGTAGCCGAACTTCGAGCCGGCTTCGAGGTCGGTCCCCCAGTTGCCGGGGTCCATGTAGCCGACGCTGACGAGAAACGCCGGGCCGGAGAAGGCGAGAAAGCGCCGCCAGCGCGAACGCGGCGGGATGGGCACCGAATGGTGGATATCCTCCAGCGAATGCGGGAGGGCGGTCGTGCGTTGATTCTGCGTGGCCATGATAGCTTTCGGGCCGGGGGTACACCTCCTGAGAGCGATTTCTACTGACCCCAACCTTATCTGAGGGTACAATAAACACACCGTTTCGTGAACACCGGCTTGCGACAATCCCAGCAACCGTCGGCAAGAGACGCCCAGGAGAGTGCACCATGCTTCCAGTGCGGTACTTTGCGTCCGGCGCCATTGGCGTGGCCTTGGCGACGTTGCTGTTCGCCGCGGAACCAATCCTGGCCCAGCGCGGCGGCGGCGGTCACGGGGGTGGCGGCGGGGGTGGCAGCCGGGGCGGTGGCGGCGGAGGCGGCAGCCGGGGATTCAGCAGTGCTGGCGGGGGCCGCAGCTTTGCCGGCTACTCGGGCAGCCGCAGCGTTTCGCCGTCATTCGGTCGTCCCGTCTCGACCGGGCAATTCCACAATTCGTTCGATCATCGCCGCTCGTTCGATCACGACCGTTTTCGCCGCGGTTTCTTTTTCGGTTACGGTGACTTCTTTGGCTACCCGGGCTACTTCGGCCTTTACGGCTACAATGATCCATGGTTCTACCCTGGCTACTATCCAGGCTATGCAGGCGGGTACTACGCGCCGGACTACTATTCTGCTCCGTCCATCGAGGCTGAACCTTATCTCGATCGGGATCTCTATGGAGATTCCGGTTATGGTCCCAGCCTGGGGCAAGATGATGTGGTCCACCTGCGCGTCAGGGTGCCGCATGCTGAGGCACAGCTATGGGTAGAAAATCAAGCCACCAGCCAGGCCGGCACCGAGCGCGACTTTGATTCCCCTTCGCTCACGCCCGGCAAGCCATTCGTCTATGAGATGCGCGCACAGTGGACCGAGAACGGCCGCGCCGTGGTGCAGACGCGAAAGATTACCGTGCGCGCCGGACAACGGCTGCTCGTCGATTTCACGCAACCGCAGCCGCCGGAGAGGCTGATGATGCCGCGCGTGCCGGATTGATGCGACAGCAGTTTAACCGCGACCCGCCAGGGGAGCGCGAACGGAATCTTTGCCCTTGCCGACAAGCGCTCCCCTAGCGGGTCGCGGCTAAACGAAGATTGACCGACATATCAAAGGCTGCGGAGAAAGCTGACCAGGTCTTGCTGCTCTTTCTTTGATAGTGCCGTTTTCAATTGATGCCGATATTTGGCAATCACTTCCTCCAACGTGCGCGCGCGATTGTCATGGAAATACGGTCCGCCCTGGCTCACACCGCGCAGCGACGGCGGGTTGAAGTGCGTGTTGCCGACCTCATCGTGAAGGCCGACGTCATAGGTCTTGGACGACGTGTAAGCCGGGGGAGCATGGCATTGCATGCATCCTTGATCACGGAAGATCGCTCGGCCCCTTTCCACGGCGCCATGCTTCGCACCCTGCCCGGCTAGCGAAGCCAGCGCGGGCGGCGGCGGCAAGCTCCGCAAGAACGCCGCCAGATCCTGCACCTGCTGGTCAGAAGGCGCCCGGCCATGCATTGTGGTCAGAATCGACTTGCGCACCTGGGACTCCAAATCCGGCATCGATCCGAGCCAGGCGTACGGCGCCGTATCACCGCTGCCCAACAGAGATAGCACTCTTTTGGGGGCGCCAAAGGATCCATCTCCCAGATTATCATTGAGCAAGCCATTCGTGTGTCCGTCCGTATGGCAGCTATGGCAGCTCAGCCAACCGTCGTGGGCCAGGCGGGCGTCGTGGAACAGCATCTCGCCTCGGTCACGCGGTCGAAGTTCTCCCTGTTTGCCAAGCGATATTTCTGCGATAACCTTGGCTTTCGGCAGATCGACAACCGAAACCGAATCGGAAAATTCGTTGGCCAGGTAAGCCCGATCCCCTTTGGAACCAACCACCATGGCGCCCGGCCCGCGCCCGACGGCAACGCGCTGCCAGGTATAGCGCCCTTCCTGGGCGATGGACACCTCGCCCACGCCAGCAAGAGCCACCAGCGTCGTGCCGCCTGGCGTTCGCACGATTTGTGCCGGATCACCGGCAGCGTGGCCCACGTCGCCCAGATAGTGCAGCCGCGAGCCTTCCAACAGGTCAGCCGCGGGCGACAGCACCCGGGCCATCTGCAGGGCGCGCACATTGTTCGTGAGCAAATTCCCCCAGTGCACATCATCAAAAGTTGTTTGCGCCAGCCCATTGAGGGTCTGATGCGCGACGAGCAGTTCCTTGCCATCTTGGCTCAAGGCCAGGCCCCGTATGTTGTGTGCTGGCAATGCGCGTACCGATTCCAGTTGGTCGCTTTGGACATTGATAACCGCCAGGCGGCCGCCGAAGGAATCGGTCACGATGAGTTTCGTGTCCTCGTGGACCAGCAACTGCCGGCGCGGCGCGAACGGCAGAGCAGTGTGCTTGATTGGCCGCTTTGCCGACAAATCTACCACCAGCACCTCGTGCGACCACAGCCCCGCAACATAGCAGCGCGTGGCCGAGGCATTTACGGTCACGCTCACGGGAGTCTTCAGGCCGAGTTCTAACTTCTGGATGATGTGCAGGTCGGCGCCTTGCCGGTCAAAGATAAAAAGCGCATCCAGTTCTTCGTCGCAAGCCAGGAGTTGCCGGCCGTCAGCGGTCAGCGCCAGGTCCGATAGTTTTTTGCCGACTTGTATTTCAGAGACAACGCTGTGGGCGGTTGTGTTGATCGCGGAGATTGTGCCGGCAGTTCGATTGGCAGCGTAGAGCCAGCGCCCATCGTTGGTCAATGCCAGGGCCACTGGGCGGCGCAGGCGTGGGGCTTGCGCCGCCTCATTCGATAACGTCCCGCCGCCCCCGCAAATAAGCGCCAGCAACAGGACTGCCGGAAGCGCAGCGGCAAGCCTACGCAAAGTGGCCGACATAAAATTCCCCTCTTCGGCCGTGGAGCGGCGGATAGCCTGCGTTGGCAGCAACGACACGCCGTTCTTTCTAGCTCGGTCAGGCGACAGCCGCTGCGTTTGATACTGTCGCCCCTTCGGGGCTGATGCGCCGTTGGTCCGGTTCCGCCACCAGGGGCTTGCGCCGCCTGGCTATCGACTGTCGCCCTTGCCAGGGCTCAGAACGGGTGATCCTGAACTGGTCTTGCCTGGCTGGCTGCCTTTGACAAGAGCGGCCTTCAGGACTTCGATCGCCTTGGCGAGTTGCGGATCTTTGGGCGCAGCATCCTTGAGGTTGGCAGCCTTGAAGGGCTGTTCTTGCTTGCTCGACCAGGCGTATACCGCGGTCAGCTCCTCCTTGGTCAGCGACACCTGCTGATCGGGCTTCACTCCTCCCTCGGGTGGCACGGCCCCGACACGTTCCAGCACACCGGTGCGCAGCAGGAGCTCCCCCTGACGCTCGGGCAGCGACACG
>DASZFN010000597.1:0-6442 GCA_035939715.1 Gemmataceae bacterium
TGAAGAACGCCTTGCCGGAAAAGCCGCCGCAAAGGGAACTCAGACACTCCGTATCGAGTCGACCGGTCCGGCCGGCCCAATCACCTGGCGGCCGCGACAGGATATGGATCGTCGTGAGAGCGGGAAAGCCGCCGGACTCGATCTGCTCCAGCTCACTCCGGAACACCATGTCAGCCACACCGCGGTTGGCGTAGACAAGCAACACGCGCCGGGTGTCCTGCCGATCGCGCATGTATCGCAACATGCTCATGAACGGCGTGATCCCGATGCCTGCGGCAACGAACACCAGGTCGTCGGCCTCTGGGTGGAAGACGTGGGAGAACCGGCCGAAGGGACCGTGGACGGCCACCCAGTCGCCGGGCTTGATTCGGCCAATGGTCGAGGTGAAGTCCCCGCTCTCCTTGATCGTCAAGCTGATCCGGCCGTCCGGCGCAGGACTCGAGGCGATGGAAAATGGGTGTTCTTCGGCCGGGACCGAGCTGCGCTGCGCACGCAGAAACTGGAACTGTCCTGGCGCGTAGTGCAGGGGCCGGCTTACCGGCGCTTCCAGTGTCAGCGTCCACACCTGCGGAGCTTCGGACGCGATGGACACAACCCGATAGGACCTGCGCCCGAGCAACCACGGCCGGACGAGGCGAGCGTAAAGCCAGGCGCTCAACGCGATCAGGGGCAACGCCGCCCAGACGGTTCTCGCGGCCTTACCGCTGAAATCATGGCCGAGCGCCAGGCTATGCAAAAAGGCGAGCCCCAGCAGCAGGAATGCGAACGCATTGTGGACATGACGCCAGGTTTCGTAGCGCAGCCGCAGCACGCGCCGGAAAATCGCCGCGGCCACATGTGCCGCCAGGAGCAAGAGCGCCAAACGTCCTGCCCATATCGGCCAGTGAACACGCCATCTCGTTAACAGACCCCAACTCTCACCCGAGGCGAGGAGCAGGGGATGGATACACAACAGGCCCGCGGCTACCAACGCCATCGTACGATGAAATCGGAGCACCACGTCCAGCCCAAACGGGGCCTCAAGCCAGCGCAGCCTCGCCGAGATTACGAACTGCAAGGCCAGAATAGTGAAGGCAACGACAGCACAATCAACCGCAACTTCGACAACCGGCGCCTGATGGGAATTCGGTGAGACAACGGCGAACAGTGCAAGGGGAGTCAAAATCAGCAAAGGGTAGGCGGCGCACAGCAGCGTGCCCCACGCGGCGCCGGCGAACCATGGTGGCTGGTACGGCGTGAAAGCCTCGGTATTGGCTTCCGCCGATCTCGCCTCGTCAGGGTCCCTCTTCGTTCCGGCGCCGAGATGTACACGCCCACCGAGCATTCGTCCCAAGTCACAGAATAACTCGGCCAGGTTTCGCGCAGACTTCGGGCGATTCATTTCAAGAAATCGAGCCATGTGGTAGCTCCTTCCTCCAGTGACGGCCGACGTTCCTGATGAGCTCTATCTGCGTGATGCCGGGATTATTCCCCTCAGGCCGACCTCTAAAATAGGACCCGATAGTCTCTGTCGCCCGATATCCTTAACCACCTGACAGAAGGCGTGGTACAGGCCCAACTCCAGGTCAAGAAACGATCCCAGCGCCCCGTATTGCAGGGTGATACGATAAGCCGCGTCGGTCAGTTCCGCTGCCAAGCGCTCCCGCCAGGCCTCGAAGTCGACGAGCCCTCCGGCGCGAGCTAATTCCCGTTCCAGGTGCTTGACTCTTTCGTCCAGTACCGTCCAGAGGTCTATCCCCAGATCGACCCAGAAGAGCTTCATCCCATGCCGAGCGGCAATGGGATAGGCGGCGCTAGTGAGTTTAGCCGCGAGGGTTCCCAGGAGCGCGGCGCGATTGTTGACGGCCATTGCCTTGTCATTCATGAAGACCTGCCTTTTGTCGGTCGTGGAAACGCACCTGAACCGGCACGCCGCAGCGCAGGCGCCCTTTTCGATTGGGCAGCCGCACCACGACCGGCACCAGGCCTGTCGCCTTGTCCACCGTTATCCCCACGAAGACCACCCGGCCCGCCGCGGCACACCCTTGCTTTTCATGCCGTCGCACCTCTGCTGCCTGGCCCACGGACACCTGGTCGGCCTGCTCCGCCGTTAGTTCGCAGCGCACGTCGATTTCGCTCAGGTCAAGGATCTCCCCCCAGACCGTGGTACCGGGCCGTGAGACCATGCCGGGGTTGACATCCAACCAGCTCACCACCCCGTCGATCACAGCCGTGACCGTGTAGTGTTCCAGTTCGGCTTGCGCGGATTCCCAGGCGGCCGCGGCCGCGCGCTCATTCATTTCTTCCCTGAGGATCGCCACCTGGGCCCCGTGATTGCCTTCTTCGGAGAAGGCGCCTTTCTCGTAGAGCTTTGCCACCGCCCCGAGGTGACGGCGGCTCTCTTTCAAAGCAATGCGGGCGTTCTCCAGTGCCGCCTGCTTGGCGCGCACGTCGGCGCGTGCCTCGTCATCGTCGAGCTTGACCAGTACCTGCCCCTTCTTGACCCGGTCACCAGGGGAGACCAACACTTCGATTACCGGGTGGAGAGGCACGGGGGCGATGATCGCTTTCCGGCCCGGGGGGCACTCAGTTCGGCCCGGCACTGCGTTGATAAACCGATCAACCGGCGCCCGCCCGCCTTGACGCAAGGCGGAGAGAGGCTTTGGGGCGCCGGTGATCGGATCGCAGCCCATGAGCATAAGGAGAACAAAGAGGGTCGGAGGAAAGCATCTTGGAGTTGCCTTCATTCCGACCCCTGGCTGGAGGAGGTGGTTCATTACTGCAGGAAGTTGATGGCTAACTGATCGCCCGCGTGAACCGTAACGTGTCGGGTTTGCTCCATTTGCCGCCCGTTTTGCTCCCACCGGCAGCGAATGTCATAGACACCGGCCTGCACGGGCGCCAGGCGCGGTGAGACGAACTGCCGCACGGCGCCGGTCTGCTCCGTCTTGCTGTCGTTGAACCAGACGAGAGCATCCGCAGGTACGCGCACGCGGAAGACCGCGGCGCCCGACACCTCGTTGACCATGGCAGGCCGGGAACTTGCCGGCGTGGCGTAGGAATAGCCCGAGGGATCTCCATAGCCGTCCGCCTGGGCCGGGTTGCTCATGGCAGGCGGAGGACTTGCCGGCGCGGCATAGGAATAGGCTGAGGAACCCTTATAGCCGTCCGCAGACAGAGGAGCATACGTGTCATTTAAGGCGTAGACTGGCGAGTTATAGCCATTACCGTAGCCGTAAGGAAAGTAGATGCCGAAGTAGCCTGGCCCGTAGCCGAAACCACCGTAATAGCCCCGGCCGTAGTAGCCCCGCCCGTAGCCATAGCCGCCGTAGCCGCGCCCATAGCCATAACCGCCGTAGCCATAACCACCGTAGCCGCCATAGCCGCGGCCATAACCATAACCGCCATAGCCGCGCCCGTAACCACCGCCATAGCCATAACCGCCGCGACTGAAACCGCCGCCGCTAAAGCCACCGCGACTGCCGCCACCGCCGCCGTGGCCGCCGCCACCGCCGCCGTGGCCGGCACCGATTGCCCATTCCGTCCCCACCGTCAGTAGCGCGGCCGCCGCGGCGAGGCCGGCTAGCCCTCTGAAACTCTGTTGCCGAAGCATGGTTGAGACTCCTGAAGAGGAATTGATCGAACAGGCGCCGGATAACTCGAATTGCCGGCGTCCCTATAAAGCTCTACCAGGATCGCGCGGGCATTATTCCCCCGTCGGAACCGGCCTCCAACATGGGACACAACAGTGTCTCCCGTCCGATGTCATCAAGCACCACAGAGAAGGCCTGGTACAAGTCCATCTCCAGCGCAAGAGACGATGTTTGCGCCCCGTATCTCAGGGTGGTGCGGTAGGCCGCGTCGGTCAATTCCGCCAGTAAACACTGTCGCCAGACCTCGAACTCGCCGGGCCAGCGGGCGCGCGCTAATTTCCTTCCCAGGTGCGTGACTCTACGCTGCAGTACCGTCCAGAGGTCTATCCCCAGATCGACCCACAACCACAAGGCCCCCATGCCGTGCCGAGCGGCAACGGGATGGGCGGCGATGGTGAGTTTGGTCGCCAGGTCTGTCAAGAGCAGGGGCTGATCGTGGGCCGCGTTTTCGTTGTCATTCATGAGGACTTACTTCTTCGTAATTGAGCTTTGCGTTTGCAGGCCTATTTGCAGCCAGACTTCTTCCCGGTATACGGCAATGTCATCCGGCGCGGAGATCCCTAGCCGGACGTTATTGCCTTCGATTGCCACGATGGTGACGGCTAACTCGCAGTGCGGCACCAGAATACGTTCACCAAGCTTGCGACTGAGCACGAGCATCAAAATCCCTCCTTGAGAAAGTCGTCTGCGCCTGTTCCAGCCAATGGGTCAACGGAAGCGTTCGTTTTACCAGTCGAAGAAGCCGGCGCCGTGCACCAGCGTGCCGCCAAAGTGCCCTGTGGCCGAGACCAGCAAGGCGCCGATGCCCAGCGCGACGCGGAAGAGGAGACGCCGCCGCTGCCGGAGTGTGTCCCACTCCAACAGTACGGCGAGGGCCATGCCCAGAGACACGCAGCCGTCCCTAGCCAGCGGTGTAAGCGAAGGATTTCCATCGAGCCGGCGCCGTGCCCGCCTATGTCCGCGTGCAGCCATCCCAGCGCCGCGGCGGGCACCGAACTGAGCGCTGCCAGCACGACGCAGAAACGCACGGCCGCTTCCAGGCCGCGGTTCGACCAACACAGCCGCAGCGTTTCGCCAAAGGCCGCGGCAAGCAAAAGCGCAATGGGGAAGTGCACGATCAGGATGTGAAACTTCCCAAGCCAGCCGAGAATATGTTTCGCCACGGATATCTTCGGGGAAGCAGGCGCCGACAGTGCGGTGTGGCCGGTCGCTGTAGAGGAATCAACCGGAGCGCCCGAGGCAATCCAGGCATGAACGACTGCCTTCTCCTCACTGGTTAGCGGTCCTGCCTTGGCGCCCGCGGGAGGCATCTTATCCTTCTGGACGAGTTTCCAAAGGTTTGAAGCCTCCGCCTGGAAAGGCACGACGAGATGAGGATCCTCTGCCAGCCGCGCCAGATCCAGCACATCCGTGAATTTCCCTATTGGGCGTCGCAGCTTCGGATCGTGACATTGCGTGCACTTCTCACGGAAAATGGCCCACACGCGGACGGCCGGAGCCTGTTGCTCCTGCAGTGTGCTCGACCCGTCGGCGCGCGCGCTCCCCTGGCCCAGGTCGAACGAAAAAGCGCCGACAAGGATCAGAGTCAGAATGGGCCAGGCACGATCCGTTCTCGCAAAATCCGGATAGGTGGCCGCGTCTGAATGCATAGTTGAACTCCGTGTGGCTTGGTAGGAATGGCCAATCGGGCGCGCCCATCAACCATCTCGATAATCCTTTATCGTCCCGGTGCGCGCGTTAGAAGCCGCCACCGCCGCCGAAGCCACCACCGCCGAAGCCGCTACCACCCAGATAACCGAGGGGGCTCCCCTGGAACGGCTGGGCAGCGCTCATGATGAGGACATCGGGACGAGTTGAAGTGCGCTGGGCGTGGGCCTTGCTCGCGTCGAGCAACAGCAGGTTGATCCCAGCGCAAAAACAGCAGGTGGCCGGAAGAAGGCGCGGAAATCGGTTCATAAGTCACCTGGTAAAATGGGCAAATGTCGTGAAATCTTGGAGGCAGGCAGCTACAGAGAGCTATACCAATAGGCTTCCAGAATTATTCCCGTCCTGGAGCCGTCGGCAGCGCTGGAATAACGCGCCCGTTAAGCACCCATCAACCTTTCCAACGCCAAGAGCGTGAAACGACGCTTGTTCCGATTCAGCGCCGCCAACTAGCTATACCGGCGAGCACGGCTAAAAATTCCAGGGTTGGTGCATACGCGTGAAGAGCCTCGGAAGTTGTTTCCACCTGGCTACGACCATAAAATAATCACGCATTCGGAGTGGCAGCGTCCAAGCCAATCCTGGGAGAGTGATAATGAAACCCGTCGCCTGGACAGGCTTGTCGTGTGTCGTTCTGATGGGCCTGGTGACAAGGAGCAGCGATCGGGGGCGTGGTGCAGAGCCGGCGCGTGAGAACTGGCGCCGCATTGACCAAACCGGCTATGCGGGCTCGACCAAGTGTGCCGAGTGCCATCAGACGCATTACGACGGTTGGAAGGAAACCGGCCACAACAAGATGATCCGGCCGCCGCTCGCGCAAGGGCCCAACCGGACAGTGCTCGCTGATTTTGACCAGCCAGATCCGAACCGCAAGTTCGACTTGAAGGATGTCAAATGGGTGATCGGCCATCGCTGGAAACAACGATTTATCGGCGAGGTAAATGGCCTGGACGTGGTGTATCCTGCCGAGTGGAGCGTCAAGGAGAAGAAGTGGCTGCCATATGCGGCCCGCAATGACTGGTGGTATCCTTACCACAAGGACTGGAAGACGCGCTCAAATTTCAAGCTCTGTGCGGGGTGTCACAGCACCGGCCCCGATCACTACA
>DASZFN010000598.1:0-7465 GCA_035939715.1 Gemmataceae bacterium
CGTGGTGACACATACAAAAGATCCTAAATGGATGCGACTGTACTGCTCGTGGCGGGAGCAGAGGCGGGCAGCGTACGCGCGTCGGAAACACGAGCGCCGCCGCCCCGGAAACGCGGGATCTTCGCTTCTTTAAGGGCTAGTAAAGACGCCCTGACTGTGCCGGCTCGACGATATCGTGCAGTCGGTTAGCGGCCACCGCGTCCAGGCGCTGCCACACGCCGCTGGGCCAGTGAATCTCCACGCGATCAATTTCAGGTTTGTTGCCCAGGCCGAAATGTAACACGCGTGAGGACTGGGAAAGATAACCACAGGCGCCCAGCACTTGCCGGCTCATGATCCTCCCTCCCTGGTAGAGCCGTAGCACGGCGCCAATGGCATCCCGGTTGCTCCGGGTCCCGCGCAGGCGAAAAGCGACATAGTTTTGGCGCGGCAAACGGTTCTTGAAGAAGTAGGGCTGATCGTTGAAATTATTGGTGACAATATCCAGCCGGCCGTCGTTGTCGAAATCGCCTGTCGCAGCGCCGCGCGAACTGCGCACCGCTTCCCTGCCTGCGATCCGGTTCGGAAGATGGATGCCCCGGGACGGCGGTTCGATGCCCAGTTCGGCGGCCCGGTTACGAAACGTACCGTCGCCCTGGTTCATGAGCAAGTAGTTGGGCCAGTAATAGAACGGGTAGCCCATGCCTGAGGGCAAGAAAACATCTTCGCGGCCGTCGTTATCGAAGTCGCCGGTGGCGATGCCCCAGGGCCAAAAGGTCTCCAGGCCGGCCTGGTCGGAGATCTCGGTGAACTTGCCCTTGCCGTCGTTGCGGTAGAGCGCATTGCCGAACAGGACTTCCGCGCGTTTCCAACCAACCTGCTCCGCCATGCGGTTTTCCCGTTCAATGACTCGCGGATCAAGCTCGGCATAAGGGCCGGAGTTGTAGGCGAACTTTCTCTTTTCGTATTGCTTGGCCAGCGGCAGGGAGCGCTGATTAGCGTCCAGACCCATCCACATGTCGGAGTGCATATCCACGACGTATAAAGCCAGGCGGCCATCACTGTTGAGATCGAGCAGCCTGGCGCCGACGCCGCCCCAGGGCGTGCGGCCAAGCACCTGCAGGGTCACGTCCGTGAAGGTGCCGTTGCCGTTGTTCCGGTAAAGCTGGCAGCGGCCAAACATGTTGGTCACGAACAGGTCCATGTGGCCGTCGCCGTTGTAATCGAAGGCAACGGCGTCGCCGGCCCAGCCCAGCCCCTTGAGGCCGGCTTTCTCGGTCACATCTGTGAAGGTGCCGTCGCCGTTGTTGCGGTAAAGAATGTTGGTTTCCTTGCGGCTCAAGATGAAATCGTCGAAGTCGCCCTTGCCTTCGTAATAGCGCAGGCCCTTTTTTTCGTAGTTGTCGCTGGTCCATTCGGCCGTGTTCGTCAAAAAGAGATCGAGGTAGCCGTCATTGTCAAAGTCAAAGAAGACGGCAGCCTGGGAATGACCGACATGACTCAGCCCGGCCTGTGCGGTTACGTCCTGGAACTGGCCGTTGCCCAGGTTGCGAAAAAGCACGTTGCCGCCGCGCGTGCTAGTGACGAACAGATCCTGCCGCCCGTCATTGTCGTAGTCAACAAAAGCGGCCGACACGCAAACCCGGTCGCCCAGTGCTACGCCGGCCTGTTCGGTCACATCTTCAAACGAACCGTCGCCGCGATTGCGATACAGAGCGTTGCGCCCCAGCTGATTGCAGAAGTACAGGTCCTCGCGGCCGTCCCCGTCGTAATCGCCGACAGCCAGGCCGCAGCCGTGGTCGTAGAGATTGATTTTGAAGGTTTCGCCTTGCTCGTCATTGAGAAAGTGCATCTGCCAGGTGATGCCAACCTCTGTGGCGCATTCACGGAAGCCAGGCGACCGCAAGGCCGGCGCGGACTCTGCCTGCTCTGTGAAATCCGCTTGCTGCGCTGTGCTTAGGATGAAGACGCTGACGGGCACGATCAGGATCGCGCCTGTCAAATAGAGCGCGCCGCGCAACCTGAACGGGTAGCTCATTTGTCTCTTCCTTGCCCGAAAACCAAAACATTGTTGGCCAGGATCTGGAGCCAGTCATCGTCGTACAAATTGGCATTCTGCCCATGGGTCGGTAGCGACGGCAGCCAAAGGTCTGGCGTGACGCGGCCCAACTTCTGAAGCGACGACACATAGCCTTTGCCGCCCAGTCGTCCCGTGAGTTCACGCAGCAATTGCTCCACGGCGGGCTGACTCAGCTTCACCGGGATCTTGCCCGAGATAAGCACCCGCTTGCCGTGCCATTTGAGCAGGTAGGCGACGGCATGAGTGCCGCGGCCCGCCAAGGGAATTGCCTGCACATCGAACCAGTCGCGCCTGGCCAGTTCCTGTTCGCTCAGCAGCCCGGTGGCGGCCGGACACAGGGCGCGAATGTCTGGGATACCTTGATTTGGCGCAACGACCTGACAACCCCAGCTTTGCACGAGTGCAGGCAATCCAGCGATTGCCGACTCATCGGCCGAGGTCAGAATGACCGCGGTCGGCTTGCGTCCTTGCCAACCCAATTGGGCGAAACGCGCCTTCAGGAAGTCGACGAGATCGGGGCCACCCGGTGCGTCGAAAAGGAATAGCCCTGCGGGGCAATTCAGAGCGTACAGGGCCGAACGGCCGAAATCTCCCAGGTAGTGCAGCCCGGGCAGCAGTTCCTTTGGCAAGCCGTCCAGGAAGCAGGCGCCGTCGGCATCATAGCGCGCCAGCAGCCGCTCCATTTCCGAAATGCCGTGATCGAGCAATGCTCGCCAGCGCGGGGCGGAAAGGCGCGGGCTTTGCGGGACGGAGTCCATCCGTGGATGGCCTGGAAGCACGAGATCGGGAGCGTCAAGAGCACGCAGCCGGCGCAAGGACGCGAGATAGTCACGCGCGTTGCCCCGGTAAAGGGGAGGCAAATAGGCGGTGTAGGTGCCCACGACGCCTTCCGTGGCGGAATCCAGATGTTGAATAACGTCCCCGGTGAACAGCGCCCGCTGGCCGCCCCGCTCCAACAGATAGCACATGCTTCCCGGGGTGTGTCCGGGGGTAGCCAGCGCGACGAAATGTGCGTCACCAAAGGCGAGGATTTCGTCCCCCGCAAGCTCCACGTCCACCGGAGTGCCGTGAGGCGACAATTGCGGCATGTCGAAGGTGCACAGCAAGGCCTCTCGTGGGCTGCCTTCGCGAAGCGGCAGGCAATCCGCGCGTCCCGCGTAGATCTTTGCACCCGTCAGGGCGCGCAGGCGGGCTGCGCCAAGGCTGTGATCGGCATGGACATGGGTCAAGAGAATGGCCTGGAGCTGGTTGACTTCAACATGCAGTCTTGCCAGTTGGTCACAGATGGCCGCGGCGCTATCTTCAATTCCGCTGTCCACGAGCACCAGGCCGTCGCATGTCTTCACGGCGTAAACCGCGGCGGGCTCCGACGCTCCAAGCAAATACACGCTTTCCGCCACGGTGATTGGTTCGGACGTAAGGGTCATGGAAATCGTGCGCGGCGATGGCGAGCGCCCTTGCCGGAGCGAGAACCACGCGACGAATCCGCCAACCAGGACCAGCGCAAGCAGCGCGACCAGAGAGATGCGCACCATTTGAATCATGAGGACGCAATAAGATGGGAAGGAGCCGGGTTACGCGTGCCCTGATCCTGCATGATATGAAGAAGCCATTAACTCCTCATTAGAGATGCGTGAGAATCTCTCGGCAGCTCCGAGCGACGAACATACATCGATTGGACATGGGTCCGGGATTGCCTGGGGCTGCGGGCTGAGGATGTTGGAGATGCGAAAAACGGGGCCAGAGGAGATTGTGGACGTGCCAACCCGCGGTGAGCGTCACGGCTTGACTGCATAAGAGACACTTGCCGTCCTGCGTCAATCTGCCCGCAGTTCGATTTTGCCGACATCGAGGACGCCGCCAGCGTCGATCACGATCTTTTGCCCTTTCCTGCCCGCAGGGCCCCACTTGCGGTGATAGGTCACCAGCCGAAATTCTCCCGCAGGCGCAAGTTTGATCTCGAACTTGCCGTCCTCGTCGGTGACTGCCGCATAGGGATGATCGGCAACCTTGGCGTAACCGCCCATCCAGGCGTGCAGGGCACACTCGAGCTTGACGGGAATCTTATCGGCATGCAGCTCCTTGATGGTGTGGGTGCCAGCCGCCGCTATGGTCAGATTGCCGCCGGGGTTTTTGAAGGAGAACCATTTGATGCTATGCGGAATGGGTGAGGAGTTTTTCACCAGCAAGTCTTGCCCCTCGCGAACGACCACGGCATGCGGCGTAAACATGCAGCACGGCTGATCGACCGTCACGGGTTCCGTGGGCGGTTTTTGCAGACTGGGGTGAATGGGCGGCGCTTTCTCTTCTTCGGTCTGCAGCCAGACAAGCACCCAGCGGACGCCGCGATTTTTCTTGTTGATGATCCATTCGTCGCTGAGGAGCGGGCCCTTGCTCAGGCAATGTGCTTTATCGGGATGCATTTTGACGCCGTCAAGTTGCTGCGGTTCCGGGATGGCATCCCCGGCGAAGACGGCCTGGCCCTTGATTGTGCCCCACGCCTTGTCCGCAGCGTCCGCATGAACAGAAGCAGGACTGAAGAGGGCGCCGGCCGCAACCAGGGCCGGCAGTAGAACGCGGAGTCTGAAATGCGAATACTTCATGAGCTGTCTGCCGATGCTGTTTATTTCTTCTCCCGCTCCCATACCGATAGCCTGTGCTCCGAGCCTTTCTTGGACGTGAAGTCGCTGGGTCGGGGTTTTCCTGGCGGCGCGAAACAAAGCTTGAGACTGTCCCCATCCAATTCGTAAACGCCGAGTAGCGTCAAGCTACGCCCGCCGGCGGTCGTGGTCGCGTCGATGGTTTTCGGTTTCCTGGAGGCATCGAGCTTGAAGGTGCCTTTGCCGATAACTTTCTTGAACTGGTAGATCGTGTACTTGTCGTCTTTCATGGAGCGAAAGAGCGCCTGCGCCTCATCATCGGGAACCCTGGCGCCGTCCACGACCATCGATTGCTGTGCCCAGTCGCCCTGTATTGTTTCCTGGTCTTTCTTGCGCTGGTCTTCCTTCGATGCCTCGGCGCCGGCGAGAAGCGAAAGCGCCAGCACAAGGACGACGCTACGGATCATGTTAGAATCTCCGATCAGGAGGTCTTTTTCTTGGCCAGCGACACGCAGATGATCTCTTTCTCGTTGCGTGCAAAGACGCAGCGCTCGGCAAACGCCGGATGCGACCAGACTACTTGCCGGCCGCGCGCTTCTTCAACCGGTTGCAGAATGCGCGCGCGATCGATTTCCTTATAGCCCTTCGGCGACAGCTCCGCCAGGATCAAATCGCCGGAGTCATTGAAAATGACGAACCGCTCCCCCTGCGGCACGAGGAACGCCGTGCCGCAGTCCGTCTTCTGGCCGCCCACCAGGGCATAGCTCTCCCAGAGCTGGGTGCCGTTCTCCGCGTTCAGGCAGCATAGCTCTCCCATGAAGCTGACTCCGTAAACGTAACCGTCCTTCAACACCGGCGTGGGAATTAGGGAACTCAGGTTCACCGGCTTGTTGAAATCCTGGTTCTCGCGTTTCCAGGCGACCGTCGCCGCCGGTTTGTCCGCGGCGAGTTTCAGCATCAGGGATCCGTGATAGGGTCCCGTGAAAAAGAGCAGGTCGCCCAGGCGGCGCACCGTGGCGACGTTGGCGGCGGGACGTTGTGGCTTGCCCGTCACCGGATAAGGCATGGTCCAGTAGAGTGCTCCCGTAGCTGGGTCGAGAGAGTTGATTGAATCCGAGAGCCAGACGATGAGCTGCCGTTTGCCTGCCGCTTCGTAGATCATCGGCGGACTGTAACAGACGTCTTCAGTCGTCAAGGCACGCCAGGCTTCTTTGCCCGTCTCCTTGCTGATGGCAACCACGGCGCTCCCTTCGCCGCCAACCAGGCAGTAGAGCAGGTCGCCGTCCAGAAGGGGGTGAGCCGCCCAGCCCCACAGCGGCGGGTCGTCCAGCTTGAATTGCTTCATGAGGTTGATTGTCCAGTGGCGGCTGCCCGTGGCTGCGTCGAGGCAGCGCAGGTCGCCCATGGCGCCGAGCGTATAGACCCGGCCGTCGCGGACAAGCGGCGTCGTGCGCGGCCCGCTGGAGTAGGAAACGCGGTAGGGACAGGAGTACTCGTCTTTCCAGATCAGCTTGCCGTCCACGGCACTCAGACACAACGTGCGCTCCACGCCTGGTACGCCCTCACGCGTGACGCGCACGGGTTTGCCGTCCGCGTCCCTGGCACGCTCACGGTCCATGACATAGACCCGGGCATTGGCCACGGACGGGCCGCTATAGCCGGTGCCGAGCGGCGCCCGCCAGCGCACCTCTGGTCCGCCGGCGGGAAACTTATCGATGAGGTCGGTCTCGCGCCAGACGCCTTCCCGGCTCGATCCCAACCACTCCGGCCAATCGCCGGCATGGCCCAGAAGCGGCGTCGCCACGGAAAGCGCAGCGACAACCAGAGCGAGCATGGGAAAATGGACAAGATGGATCGTGGTTGGTCGCTTGCGGCTTGTGCGCTTCATGAATTCTCTCCCTGATCGATGCCATTTGACACATCGCTGGCCGGCGAACTGCTCAATAATGAGCCGCGCGTTGCCATTGCCGTTTTGTCATCCGAGCGACAACACTGGAAATAATAACGAGTTAGAAGAAGGTCTTCTGCAAATTCGGGTTGTGGCACAAAGGTTGCAAACGTACCTGGGGTCAATTTGCCGCGCCTAGCAATGGACGGCCGCTCGTGGGCTTCTATTCACGGAGGAGACCTTCATGCTTGTTCTCAGTCGCAAACCGGGTGAAAAGCTTTGCATCGATGGCAACATCGTGGTGACCGTTCTTGAAGTCAAAGGCAACCGGGTTCGCATCGGCATTGAGGCGCCGGACGGTGTTCGCGTTCTGCGCGGCGAGCTGTACGAAGACTGGCAAGTCGAGTCCGGGGCGCAACCCTGGGAGTCTGAGCTAGCGGCCGACCGGCTAAGCCGCAAGCGGCAAACCACTTAAACCGCAAGCGACAAACGGCTAAGCCGCAAGCGACAAACCACGTAAACTTGCGCGGATTTCTTTCCCGATCGCGCTCTCCGAGCGGTAGACTGGTGTGTTGCCTCCATTGCTCCTGCTCAAGTAGCCGCGAGGATGATCCAATGGGAAATGCCGTTCCCATAAGCCGCAAGCGACAAACCACCATTCCCCTCGTCCGGCTCAGCAATATCTTTCCGGGCGCCCACATTTACGCCAAGTGTGAGTTCCTGGCGCCATCCGGCTCCTTCAAGGATCGCGGCGCCGCCCACCTGCTCGAGCATCTGACCCAGGAAGGACGGACGGCTCCTTTGATTGTGCCGTCCATGGGGAATACCGCCCTGGGAGCCGCCGCGGCGGCCAAGGCCTTCGGCTACCAGATGGTTGGCGTGGTGCCGCAGACCATCGCGCGGGCCAAGGACGAAAAG
>DASZFN010000599.1:0-3163 GCA_035939715.1 Gemmataceae bacterium
AGTCCGGCTGCGCTATCGCAAGTTCGATTACGAATACATGAGCCTGGTGTACAAGGAAGCCGGCCAGGTGCCGCAACTGCCTGTTGTCGATCTGTGTGAAGATGAGATCCTTCTGCCCGTCGATGGCGTCGATACAGACCTGCTCAAACAGGCGACCCCCGCCAAGCCGCTGTGGCAGCGCTGGAATGATTACGGCATCGGCTGTCTGATCGAGGGCGGCGTCGGCAGCAAGAAGGGAGAACTGCGCCAGGCGGACGAAGCTTTCCGTACCGTCGTCGAGATCGGCGACAAGGAAGGCCGGGCCCAGGGCTACTTGAATCTTGCCCGCGTTTACTTCGACGAAGGGCGGCTCACCGAAGCGGTCAAGGCTTTGAACAGCGCTCAGAATGCCGACCCGCCGGCGCCCTGGTGGGTCGTGGCCTGGTTCAATGGCCTGGTCAACGCACAAAACGGCCACTTTGCCGACGCCGTCGCCGACTTCGAGAAGATTCTGGATCCCAGGAATCAGCCACGCGACCGCAAATTCGATTTCACTCGCGACTATGTAGTCATCAACGAGCTGGGCAACACCTTCTTCCGCATGTCCCAGCAGGAGGACAAAGTGGAGGAGCGCGATCGTCTGCTGCGGCAGGCGGCGGCGCGCTACGAGCGCACGCTCGAGATCGAACCGGAGGATCTGGACGCCCACTACTGGCTGGCACAATCCTATGCCCGGCTGGGCGAATCCATGCCGGCCGCCAAGGTCGGCGCCAGGAATGACGAGGCAACGCCAGCCATACTGCAAGCTCTGGCGGCCACGCTGGCCGACGCCAAGGCGTCCGCTCAGATCCGCCTGCAAGCCGCCGAGGATCTCTCCCAGGTGATCCTGAGATATGGCCAACAGCCGCTCAAGCCGGAGAAGCCCAAGCTGCCGACGCTGACGGCGCTGCTGGCGCAATGCCGGCCGGTTTATCGCCAAGAAAGCGACCCGGCCTTGCGGGCCGCTGCAGCCATGGTGCTCGGCACTCTTTATCGCCAAACGCACGCCATCTACAAACCCGACGACAACGCCCGTGCCCGCGCGGTGCAGATCTATCAGAGAGACCATCCCGCCGCCGCGGCTGCGGCCCAGGCGATTATCATTTACCCGACCAATCCGATGAGGAAGTGAAGCATGGCGACATCGCGCTGGAATTTCAAAACTTCATACCGGTTTGCAGCCCTCTTTATGCTGCTTCCCCTGGGAGCATTTGCACTACTTTGCTCCGGCTGCGGCGCCAAGAACGAAGGCCCGGCCCCGGACCCGCTCATCGGTCCGGCACAGCATCCGAATACTGAGCACATCAAAATTCCATCGGTCCGCTTCACGGACATCACGAAACAGGCCGGCATCCATTTCCGCCATTGCAATGGGGCGTTCGGCAAGAAACTGTTGCCGGAGACCATGGGCTCCGGCGTCGCCTTCATCGATTTCGACAACGACGGCCTGCAGGACATCCTCTTCGTCAATTCCTGTCCCTGGCCCGGATACGACAATGGCGAACGGCCCACGCTCGCCTTGTATCGCAACAAGGGCAAAGGCGTGTTTGAAGATGTGACCCGCGCTGCCGGCCTGGCCGTGACGATGTACGGCATGGGCGTAACAGTCGGCGACTATGACAACGACGGTTGGCCGGACATCTTTGTAAGCGGCGTGGGCGGCAACCGTCTCTTTCACAACGTGCCCAACGGCACCGGGGGCAGACGGTTTGAGGACGTGACGGAGCAAGCCGGCGTCGGCGGGGCGGAGCGCATGCTCCCGCATGCCCCAGCCGATTTTCTCAGTCTCAAAACACCGATCAGCTTCCCGAGCTCAGCGGCCTTTCTCGATTACGACGGCGACGGCCGGCTCGATCTGTTGATCGCCTACTATGTGACCTGGTCGCCGGGCTTCGATCTCGGCCAGGTCTTCCAGTTGAAAGGCGAAGGCCGTGCCTATGGGCCGCCGCTGGCCTTTGAAGGGGCACAATGCGTTCTCTACCGCAACCTCGGCAACGGCCGTTTTGAAGACGTGTCCGCCAAGGCCGGGATTCAGGTCCTGGATCGGGAAGGAATTGGCGAGCAGGCGCGCGTCCGCTCGGTGGGAAAGTCGCTCGGCGTGTTTGTTTGCGACGTGGACGGGGACGGCTACCCGGACATCTTCGTGGCCAACGACACCGTGCGTAACTTTCTCTTTCATAACAAGAAGGACGGCACGTTTGAGGAGATCGGTCTGGCCTCAGGCTTTGCCTATGCGGACGGGAAGGCGCGCGGCGCGATGGGCGTGGACGGCGTCGAGTATTGTCCGGGGCGATTCGGTGTGGTGCTCGCCAACTTTGCCGACGAACCGATTACATTTCTAAAGCTGGATAGCCAGCTGAATAGCCCGCGCGACTTACTCTTCTCCGACGTGGCCATGGCGGAAGGCGTGGCCGGGCCTAGCCGCCTGCCGCTGAAGTTCGGCACCTTCTTCTTTGATTATGATCTCGACAGCCGGCAAGACCTGCTCACCTGCAACGGACATCTCGAACCCGACATCAGCAAGGTCCAGGCCGGCCAGACCTACGAACAGCCCGTGCAGCTTTTCTGGAACACCGGGGTCAAACCCACGTTCGTTCCGGTCAGCGAGCAGGAAGCCGGGCCGGACCTGTTTCGCCCGCAAGTGGGCCGAGGCTGCGCCTTCGCCGATATCGACGGCGACGGCTTTCTCGATATCGTGCTCACCGCCAACGGCGGGCCGGCGCGCCTGCTCCGCAATAACGGCGGCACCGGCAACAACTGGATTCGCCTGGTGCTGGAAGGGGACGGCGTCCACTCCAACCGCAGCGCCATCGGCGCCCGCGTCCAACTGGAAGCCGACGGCCGGACGCAGAATCTTCAGGTCTCCAGTGCCCGCGGCTATCTCAGTCAAAGCGAATTGCCGCTCACCTTCGGTCTCGGCAAGGCCACGAAAGTCGATCGCGTGACCGTGCACTGGCCCGGCAAAGACCGCCGGACAGATGTCCTGACGGATCTGGCGATTAACAAGGTGCACCACATCAAGCAGCAGGCGGGCAAACGTCCGTAAACACGCCTGCAAGCTTCAAGCGGAGTCATGTCATTAGTCACTAGTCATTAGTCATTCGCGAAGGCGAATGACTAATGACCAATGACTAATGACTCATTC
>DASZFN010000600.1:0-3420 GCA_035939715.1 Gemmataceae bacterium
GCGGCGGTTCCCTGATCGTTGACCCAGAAGGGGAAGGACGAATTGTTCCCGTCTGGGAGAGCGCCCAGGTCGATCTGAACCCCGTTCTTCCAGGCGATCCCGTGGTTCACCAAACAGTCTGGTCCTTGCAGGCAGTTTGGCGAGTAAGGATCGGGAATGGTTGTTTCCGCTTCAGCGACCGCCACGCCGTGGGAATTGATCTCCCTCGAGAAGAGGGTTGCAAAGAAGCTGTTGGGGCCGCCGAGCGTGCCGATGTCGATCAGCTTGTAATGATGGACTTCCTTCTTGTCTTGCCGTTCCTGCGCCGCCATCTGAACCGGGATTGCCAACGCAGCAAACAATGCCAATGCGGTGATGCGCGTCCATGTTTTCGAGTTCATGTCCTTCTCCTTTTTGTCTTGCGGGCCGCAGTCCTGCTTCTGCTTACTTGGTAACAAGTTTCGGCATGACAGCCGCCGGCAAGCGCTGGTCTTCATATCCCTTGCGGTGCGCCACGATGCGGTAGTCGAACTCCACGCTCGATCCACCGCCTCCCATTTCCCTTACCTCGAAGCCCGTTTCGGTTTCGCTCGTCACATAGAGACCCTTGCAGTCTCCCTTGGGCGTTAGAAACACGTGATAGCCCTTCGACAGGTTCACCGTTTGCGTAAACTTTTCATCCAGCGACACGGTAACCATCCCGCCGTTCAACTGGCCCGCACCGTAATCCTCAAACCACACTTCCGGCGACTCCACCGAAAACACCTTGGCCATCGAGCCGTCCTGCATCGGCACCATGGCTGATTTCGTTCCCAATGCCGCGGTATCGCCAAGGGTGTCGGTGAAAAACGTTGCTTGGCTCGCGTTAAACTGTGCCTCTATAAAATCGCCGCTGGAGGGAGCGGCAACGTTCCTCAGTTGCAGGGTCTGGCCGCTGGAGTTGTTATTCCCTTGGAGAACTATTCCGTTAATGCCGCCAGTTCCGCCGGCAAATATGAAATTGCCGCTAAGGTTGCCGTTGGCGTTGACGTCGAAGGCGGTGATGCTGGCGAAGGTTCCAGAACCGGCGGAGTTGATGTTGCCACCTGTGCTGATGCCGCCCGCGCCGTTGGTGATCGCGCCGCTAAAGTTGCCCGTGGTCCCGGACACCGCTCCGCCGGCGGTGATGCCGCCGGTGATGGCCACATTGCCCCCGGTCTCCGAAATTGCCGAGTTGCCGAGGTGGTTTGCGGTCGTAAACTTCGGCACCGCGTTCACCGTTCCGCCCAGCGTGAACACGGTCTTCAGCGAGACGTATGTGCTCTGAGCGCGGCCCGGGATGCCGCAGAACAGCACTGCCAGGACAACAAGACCAGTCATTCGAACTCGCTTCATAGAGCACCTCGTCCTATCGAGAATCGGTTCCTATCGATTGTTGCCGGGCGGAAGCAGCGCACCTCCGCCCCGGCAGGTTTGGTCGTGTCACCACATGGCGCACGTGCGATTTCATCATCCGCATCCCCATCACAAGCCGTTGGCGTCGCTCAGCACCCAAGTGAGGTAAAACTGTGCGTCAAGATTAAGGCCTGCGAATACAATCATCAGGTTGTGGACAGCGTCATAGACCGCGGTGTGAAAGTAGCGGACACCGGGGGTTACGCCGGATGGCTTGAGCCTGGTCCACGCCGGTGGGCCGCCCAATCCATTGGCGTTGGTCAGCACCCAGGCATCGCTGAAACCGGGAAATACCTGGCTGGAAAGATTTGTGCCGCCGAAAATAATCATCCGGTTATTCGCCATGTCGTAGATCGCCGTCTGCCAGCCACGCTTGGCAGGCGACCCCGAAGCGCCGTTGGCCACGATGTTGGTCCACTGGGATGTGCCCCCCAGGCCGTTGGCATGTGAAAGCGTCCATACGGCGTTAGTAACTGTGTGGGCCAGGTTGCCGCCGAAGACAGTCATGATGTTGTTGCCGGGGTCATAAACCGCCGAGGAGCCGAACGAACCTGGAGGCAGGCCCCCGCTGGGTATCAGCTGCGTCCAGGCTGGAGTGCCTCCCAGCCCGTTGGCATTGCTCAATTCCCACACGTCGTTGAAGGGCGCCGGCCCCGCGCCGCCGAAGATGATCATGCGATTGTTCGCAGCGTCGTAGACAGCGGTGTGACCGCTTCGCACAGGCGGCGGCGCACCGGACGGAGCGAGTTGGATCCAGGCTGGCGTGCCGCCGTTACCGTTGGCATCGCTCAACACCCAGACGTCGTTCAGATATGTGAAAACTCCGCTGGAAAGGATCTCGCCGCCGAAGACAATCATTCGGTTGTTCGCGGCATCATAAACAGCGGTGTGCGCATCTCGCGCTGGCGGAGAGCCGACCGCTCCATCCGCGATCAACGTACTCCAGTTGCCGGATCCATTGGCATTCGCGCGCAGAAGGACGGCATTCGTGTCCACCTCGCCTATGCCGGCGTCGAAGCCTCCGAAAACCATCATGATGTTCGTCCCTGGATCGTATACGGCCGACTGTTCTGCCAACCCGGTGTCTGGAGTAAACTGCGAGAAGTAAGTCCACGCGGGCTTATTTGTAATCGGGACATCTTCGGGGCCGTTTCCCTCCCTTAGGGTGGCTCCTGGTGATCCGGCTGGCCGCTTAGCGAATAGGGATTCCTTGTCTCGCTGTTCCTGCCCCGCCAGCTGAACTGGCAACGCTAGTGCCGCAAACAAAGCCAGGGCTGTGATGCGCGTCCATGTCTTTGAGTTCATGTCCTTCTCCTTTCGTCTTGCGGGCCGCGGTCTAACTCGTCGGCTTCCTTTCACGGCTTGCGCGGCAGCCCCGATATTGTTCGAGGTCGGCGTTCCTCACAATGCAAGGCCAGTCAAAATCAGGTCATTTGCGGGTCACAAGGAATCTGGTTTGTTCACAGTGGCTTGCGGGCTCCTCCGTGTAAGTCCATGGCTGTTTGATCTTCAAAACTCGAAACTGCCCATTCGCGCGCGGTGCCGTGATGCCTTCCTAATCGGTGCTACAATTGATGAAATTCAGAGGTGCATTCTGGAAAGGGTCGAAAGGTCCCAGCAAATAGCCCGTTTCGAAGGCTTTGAGCTCGACCTTCGCGCAGGCGAGCTGCGCCGCGAGGGAGAGAAAGCTGTCGCCCTGCCCGAACAGCCCTTTCGAATCCTCGCCATGCTCCTCGACCGGCCCGGCGACCTCGTGACCCGTGAAGAAATCCGCAGCAAACTCTGGCCCAACGGCACCATCGTCGAATTCGAGCACAGCATCAACGCCGCCGTGAACCGCCTCCGGCAAGTGCTCGGCGACTCGCCCGACAATCCGCGCTACATCGAAACCCTGGCCCGCCGCGGCTATCGCTGGAAGACTCCGGTCCAATGGGTGGGATCTCAGCTTGCGCCAACGGGCCATGCGGAGGGCAAGAGCGACGCTCAGGTCCGCACGCCGGCCGGCGG
>DASZFN010000601.1:0-1616 GCA_035939715.1 Gemmataceae bacterium
CGTCGATCTGCCCCGGGCTGGGATCGGGCAGGGTGGCGGCGAAAGAAGCGCCGGCAACAATTAGAAATGAGCCAAGTAATCGCATAAGTCCCCCTTGGTACGACGGAAACCATTACCTGGAGGTTTCCACGGTGCCGCTACCTGTTAGTGTAGAACGCCCGATCAAGCCAGTATCTGCTTGGCGATGGTGATCTTCTGGATATTCGTGGTGCCTTCGTAAATCCGGCCGATCTTGGCGTCGCGATAGAGCTTCTCCACCGGGTAGTCCTTTGTGAAACCAACCCCGCCGAATATCTCTATGGCTTGGGAGGCGACGCTCTCGGCGATCTGCGACGCGAAATGCTTCGCCATCGCGGCTTCGGCAACGAACGGTACGCCTGCGTCGCGCATCCGGGCGCCGTTGTAGACCAGCAAGCGGGCTGCCGCAACTTCCGTGGCCATATCCGCAAGCTGGAACTGCACGCCCTGGAAATCCGCGATCGGCTTGCCAAACTGCCGGCGTTGCTTCGCATAAGCGATGGAATGGTCGAGCGCGCCTTGCGCCAGCCCCACCATCTGAGCGCCGATCGCCACCCTTCCCTCGTTCAACGTCTCGATGGCAATCTTGTAACCCTTGCCTGCTTCACCCACCACGTTTGCCGCCGGCACGCGGCAATCGTCCAGGATCAGCTCGCATGTCGAGGACGCCCGGATGCCAAGCTTGTCTTCCTTCTTGCCCACCTGGAAACCTGGAGAATCGCGCTCCACCACGAAGCATGTGACGCCGCGATGACCAGCGCCCGGATTTGCGTTCGCGAACAGGAAGAAGATCCCCGCTTCCGCCGCGTTGGTGATCCAAAGCTTGCGGCCGGTAATGCGGAAGTGGTCGCCATCGCGAACGGCTCGAGTCGCCATGGCAAATGCATCCGACCCCGACCCCGCCTCCGAGAGTGCGAACGAGGCTACCGTCGTGCTCGCCAGTTGCGGGAAGTAGCGGCGCTTTTGTTCGTCGTTGCCCCAGCGGATCAGGATGTTATTGGCGATGGTGTTCTGCACGTCGGCGATCACTGCCGCGGAGGGATCCACCGCCCCCAGCGCTTCTATCGCCAGCACCGACATGAAGAAGTTGCCGCCCTGACCGCCGAACTCCTCCGGGATCTCGATGCCCATGAGACCCAGTTGGAACATCTCCTTGACCAGTTCCTTGCGAAATACACCGGCTTCGTCCATTTCGCGGACATAGGGGCCGATGCGTTCGCGGGCAAACCGCCGCACCGTTGCCTGAAACATCTTTTCGTCTTCGCCGAGGACGGTAAGGGGGGCTGCCGAAGAGTTCATCGCCGGAGTGGCCGTGGACATAATTTTTCCTTCGTTCCCAGTCTACTATCTACTGCCCGTGAGCGCCCGGCTGCTACAATCGGGCGGATATGGTGAACCGTTGCCGCCCGGCGTGGCTTTGTGCCGCTCTATGCGCCGGAGCCTTTGCCGGGCCTTTGCCGGTCGTCGCCATCCTTTCCACCGGCGGGACCATCGCCAGCAGGCACAATCCCTCCAAGGGCGGCTATGAGGCTGTTCTATCGGGACGCGAGCTGGTTGAGGCCGTGCCCGCCATCCGCGAAATCGCCGAGGTTCAAGTC
>DASZFN010000602.1:0-2152 GCA_035939715.1 Gemmataceae bacterium
AATCGCCGCCCCCGCGGCAGGAATGCGTTGCCGCCAGGTCCCCGCTCCGTTGACCGCATTCCGGGCGTGGAGGGGTCACATTGCCGATCCAAACGTGTGCAGACAAAACGAGTAGTATTTTCCGTGCGCTTTGTCCCGAAGTGCCGAAGTGCTGCGCCATGGCACGGGCGTTCTCCTGCGGTGCCGCCAGACGACAAATAATCGCCCACGTTCAGAACAGACGCCGTCCCGGCTTGTTCGGGGTTCTTTTTGTCGCGCACCGCTCAAGCGTCCTGCACCACATCTTCAGCATCCTTGCGATTGCAGCAGGACCAATCTGGCGAACCGTGCGTGGTTGTCGTGGCCGGCTGTCACGTCTTTATGGCCGCTCCGGGTCGGGATGGACCGGAGCATGACCTCAAGGCGCAGGACCCCGCCATCCTCAAAACCGTCAAGGCTGTTTAAATCACGTGATCGGCACGACTGACCAACGCGGTTGGAACGACCAAGTCGAGTGCCTTGGCGGTCCGCATGTTGATCACAAGCTCGATCTTCCCCGACTGCTGTGCCGAAAAATTGTCGGCTCTTTCCTTTTTGAGAATGCGGCCCGCGTAAATGCCAGCAAGACGCCACGCGTCAAAAATGCTCGATCCGTAGCTCATGAGACCGCCCGCCTCGACCTGCTCCCGGTAGGGATAGATTGCCGGTACGGCATATCGGGCTGCTAACTCGACGAGTTGCCCGGTGCGCGCGATGAACAACGGGCTGTTACCAAAAACGAGCGCGCCCATATTTTGCGCGACAAGCCGCTTGAATGCCGGCTCGATTTCGTAAGGGTTGCCCGCATTTTCGATTACCAACTGTACGTTATGCGCCCGCGCCGCAGCCTCAACGGCTTTGATCCGTGCCTCCGCCACCCCGACCGTCGGATTGTGAAGATAGCCGATAGTTGTGACCGTGGGTAACATTTCGGCCAGCACGCCAAAAACGTTCGGCAGCGTTGCCGGCCGAACCGTCAAGACCGGTAAGCAGTCCCTTCGCGTCCAGCTCGGCGCCGATCAGAAATACGACCGGAATCGTTGGCGTTGCCGCAGTCGCGGTGACCGAAGGACTACCCGCTCCCATTGAAGCAATGATAGCAACACCGCGGCGGCGGAGGTCTCCATAAAGCGCCGGCAAACGGTCATTCATCTCGAATTGGCCGAGGCCGTCACGGAACGCAGCATCGACGACGCGTTCTATGCTTTCAGAGCCGAAGAGCAGAACCGCCACGCTCGGCAACGTTGCCGCTGTGCCAGAGCGTCGAATGGCCAAGCAATCGCCGTGCTCCCTGGTCCGGCCATGAACTCACGCCGTCGCATGGGTGATCTCCTGTGTCGCCGTTAGGAAAGCCTGAACTGGGATCGCACGTGCTTTTCCAATCATCGGCCCCTCCACCACGGTGCAAGTAAAGCGTGGCAGGCCCGTTTCCCGCTGGCCTGCCGACGGCACTTAAGGCTGCCCCAAAATTGGCGGGCACGTGTGTGCCCATCTTTACGAGCGCCCACGAGTGCAGGACGGATGGCTGCCTTACACATCGCACAGGTGGTGAGGCGGAAGCGCTTGTCCGACTCGAAGGGCTTGACGGCCTGCATGGTCCCATATTGGCCTCCGAGATCTCATGAATCCTCCAAAGCAACGCAATAACCGCACGTCGTTGCGGCAAAGAAAAGCGCCTTCATGATGGTCTCCCTCACGTAGTGGATGCCATCAGGACTGGTGGGCGAGTCGGCCCTCGATTTTCATCTGGCCCAAATGGGCTCGCCGTCCGCGACGCCGTCGCCAAGCGTCCAATCTTATCTATTCATATCTTGGAATCTGAGGGTGGCAGGCCACCCGCTTGACAGAGGAAAGGCCCCGGAACATCCGGGACCTTTCATTTCTCAGATCAATCATTATTTCCTACCGCGGGATTTGATTTGGCCGAAGGTAGACGTATGACCGTTCGGCTCAAGGGCCTGGGCCGCTTCCCAGGGTATGAAGCGCTTGCCGGCCAGGGCGCTCTCAGCGGCTCGCCAGCCGTCATAATCGTATTCGGCTTCGTACGACGGGCTGGCAAACGCCTGAGAAATCGCGGCGAGCACGGTGACAGCGGTTGTGACGATCAGTAGCTTCTTCATGATGGTCTTCCTTT
>DASZFN010000603.1:0-3548 GCA_035939715.1 Gemmataceae bacterium
GGGGAAGCTGCCGATGCCGGGGGGCAGCTTACCGGTGTAGGTGCCGGCCAGGTTGTGGACAGCCAGCGTCATCTGGTGCAGGTTGTTCTGGCACTGGGCGCGTGCGGCGGCCTCGCGGACTTTTTGCACCGCGGGCAGCAGCAGGCCGATGAGGATGGCGATGATGGCTATCACCACCAGCAACTCGATCAGCGTAAACGCACGGGGACGGCGACAGCGGGAGAGGGCCATGAGGAAGCGAGCCTCCAGCGGAACGGGCCGACAAGGGTGCCACTCGGGACAGCGAGGCCGACCGGGCCGGGGCAGAGGGCCGACGGGGACGTGAGAACACCCCTGCCGAGATGCATGAAGCGAACGATGGCGATCCCGGCCCTGCCGCCCTGCCCCAACAACATAGCCCCCAGGCCAGGTAGCTGTCTTGGCAGATCGGGCAACCGGGTTTTGCAAATCGGGCAATCCCGGCGCGCCGCTTCACGGGTGGGTCAGGGCGATGGGGCCGAAACGATCCGCCCAGGAAGCATGCCTCAGACGGTCGCGGGATCGACAACGACGACCCCCGGCCCATACCCCGCCATGCGAACGAAGTGCGCGACGTTGAATGTCAGCAGGTGCGTCACCGCCTGCACGTGGCAGACGGCTACCAGGCGGGCGTCATGAACCTGCTTGCCGACGATCCCCAGCGCACCGACGAGGGCCTTCCACGCCGGGTAGATGTCCGGAGTCTCCGCCAGGAGCGGGAACGTCCCTTCAAATACCGCGGCCTTCGCCTCCGCGGCCACGGCGGACAACCCCAGGCCGTTCACCGCCTTGGGGCGGGTGGCGAAGTTGCGGAACTCGACGAGGTTCTGCGCCGTGACATGCAGCACCTCGCCGCGCCGGTGCAACTCCATGACCGCGTGCGCTGCGACCGCGTAGAACGGGTCCGCCGTGTTGGCCAGCCGAGCCAGGACGCTGGTATCGACCAGAAGGGCCATTACTCGTACAGCCCTTCGCTGCTGAGGGCCTCGTGGGAGAGGGCCACGCCGCAGTCCGTTCCGGCCTCAAGCAGGCGCCGCTCCCACTCATCCCGCGGTTGGAGTTGCAGGGCGGGGGCAAGAAAGCGCTCGCGCAGGGCATTGAGGGCCAGGGCCTCCGGGGCGATGCCCTGCTGGCGGGCCAAGTTGTTCAAGGCAGCCTCAAGGTCGGACCCGAGAGTAATCTCCATGGCCGGTCCTCCACTTTGGTTGTTCGTACGCAGCCCCCAGAAAGGGCCCCCAGATAGGGGACGCGGCTCGTTCCAGCCAGGATGAACTGCGTCCCTTTTCGTCCCTATGTTCACTGCTTGTATTCGATTCTGCACGTCGGCCGTGCTTTCTTAAAATCGGCAACACCGGCGTCGGTCACCTTGGTCTCTTCCAAATGCAGCCGCTCAAGTGTTGGCACGGCCTTGAACATTCTCAAGCCGGCGTCGGTGACCGCAGTCTTCGTCAGGATTAACCATTTCAGCTTGGGTAACTCCTTGAGATGTGCCACCCCTGTGTCCGATATCTTCGTACCGGAGAGGTCGAGGGTGTGAAGTTTACTCATCTTTTTGAGGTGAGCCATGCCCGAATCCGTGATCTTCGTATTCAGAAGGACCAAGTGGTTGACGCTGGCCAACTCCTTCAAGGTCGCTAGCCCCGCGTCATTGATCGGCGCTGATCCCAAAACCAGTTGGCGGAGTTTGGTCGCGCGTTTGAGGTGCATGAAGCCGGACCCAGTTACCTTCGTACCGGCCGCCCAGAGGACTTGCAACTGGGTCATCTCTGCGAGATGTGCCAGCCCGGCGTCGCTGATTCGCGTAAAATCCAGGAATAGGACTTCCAGGTTCGTCAGCCTTTTCAGGTGAGCCAATCCCGCATCAGTCACGTCTGCCCCGCGAAGGTCCAAATCCCGCAACTCACGCATGTCCTTGAGGTACCCCAGTCCCTTGTCGGTGACTTTCGGGCCGCTGAGGTTCAGGGATCGGAGGGCTGTCAACCGCTTGAGGTGGATCAGTCCCGCATCGGTCACCTGATCCTTGAACATGAGGTCCATTTTTTCAAGATTGGGAAGCCCCTTAAGGTGCGCGAGTATCTCATCGGTCGTCGTAACGCCGCCGAAACTCACTTCGATGACGGGCTTGCCCAGTCGTTTATCGTCCCGTTTCAGTTTGACGCCCAGTTTCTGAAGAGCCGCGATAGCCTTGGGGTCTTCCTCGGCCGGCTTGCGAGCGGGCTTCGTGTCTGGTCCCGGGTCCGGGCGGTTAGCTCCCCCACGATCCGAACCCGACGGCCGCCCGCTCAACGGCGACTGAGGCTTTCCGCAGCCAGTCAAGAGCGTCCAAGCAGCGATCGTGAAGCACACAAAGGCATGCCGCATCTTCGTTCTCCCGTTGCCGTCTTCCGAGCAAAGATAAACCATTCGAGTTCCGCTTAGCCGTATAGCCATTGTGACCACCTGACATCCGGCCCCACGGCGATGATGCAGCTATCGCTCTGATGCGCACAAGCCTAACAAGGAAATTGCGTGCGCCTCGCGCGAGCCCGGTCGGCGGGGCCAAACCGCTCGCCTTGATTCCATCCCCGGTGTAGGCCCCTGTCAAGGACAATGCTCCTGGGATGCGTCCCTCCGGGTGCGTCGATCCGGCAGGCGCGCTCTCGACTGATCTCGATGCCTCGTCCTGGCAGGGGCCGGCAGTTGCCAGGCAATGCCAGGGCGGGAGGGGGGTGCGTCAGGAGGTGAGAAAGACGCCCACCCCGAGATGCGAAAATCCCTGAAAACCAGGCGTTTCGGGGCGCCGGAGCGTCTTTCTCACCTCCCGCGGTTCGGCTGTCCGTCTCTGCCGCGATCTGCTCAGGTGCGTGCCAGTACGACGGCCCCCGACACGATCAAGCCGCCGCCGAGCCACTGCTGCCAGGTCAGCCGCTCGCCCAGGAAGAGCACGGCCAGCGCCATCGCCACCACCACGCTCAACTTGTCCACCGGCGCGACCTGCGACGCCTTGCCCACCTGCAAGGCGCGATAATAGCACAGCCACGAGGCCCCGCCGGCCAGGCCCGACAGCACCATGAACAGCAGCGCCTTCCGCGGCACCGAGGCCACCGCCGCGCGGCCGGCGAGGGTCAGGGCGACGGCCCAGGTAAAGACCAGCATCACCACCGTGCGGATGGCCGTCGCCACGTTCGAGTCCACGTCCTTGACGCCGACCTTCCCCAGCACCGCCGTCATTCCCGCGAACAGCGCCGACAGCAGCGCCCAGTAGAACCAGCTCACGCACGCCCCCTTTCCGGTCAGGCCGGCTCGGTCGTCGCGCCGCACTGCTCCAACAGGGAGCGATACCACGCCTCGGCCGCGGCGGCCCGGCCAAGCAGGGCCGTCGTGCCCCACACCAGCGACAGCGTCCGGCGCGTCTCGGCCGTGGTCTTGGTGCGCTGGGCGTCCTTGACGGCGTTGGCGCAGGGGCCGTCGGCGTCGAAGAGGCACAGCAGGCCGGCCAGGTCGATGCTCTGGCCGGAGGCGTTGAAGACGTAGGAGGCGCCGGCCGGCGC
>DASZFN010000604.1:0-17465 GCA_035939715.1 Gemmataceae bacterium
CTCCACCGGACGGAGAGATGCCGAAGCCGGCAATCGCACGCTTTCTCCACGACTGGCAGCTTCTCGGTCCGTTCCGCGACTCCGCCGGCGGCGGACACGCAATCGCTCATCCTCCCGAGAAAGAAAGAGTGAACCTGGCCAGAGAGTACGACGGCGCGCAGGGCAAAATTCGCTGGCGGCTGCACCATACCGACAAGGATCTCATCGATCTGGCCAGGTTCTTCAACTACCGGGAGCCCGCCAGTGCCTATGCGGTTTGCTGGGTGCACACGGAGCGGCAGAGACCCGTGGTCCTGAGCGTCGGCAGCGATGACGGTATCAAGATCTGGATCAACCGCAAACTGGTCCTCGATCACGCAATCGCCCGTCAGGCCGCGCCTGGGCAAGACCTCGTGAACACCGATCTGGCCGCGGGATGGAATGAATTGCTGCTCAAGATCGACAATGTCTCCGCGGAATGGGGCTTCTATTGCGAGTTGCGCGATCCTGCTAATGGGCAGCCGTTGCGCGACGTGCGTTTCCAGATGGCCCCGCCGCCCGGCGGCGCCGCCGAGCCCAGGGCGGACAGCAAACTGTTCCTCCATGATTGGCAACTTCTGGGGCCTTTCGCCAGCCAGGGCGCCGATGGCCATGGCAAGGAGTATCCGCCCGAGAAGGATAAATTCAAAACGCGGAAAGAGTACGACGGAGCAAAGGGCAAGATTCATTGGCGACTCCATCACAGCGACGCGGATTACATCGACCTGTCCAAGTTCTTCGCTCATCGCCAGGCCGGCGTTGCTTATGCCCTGTGCTGGGTGCGCTCGGATACACAGAAGCCGGTCTGGCTGAAGATCGGCAGCAAGGACGGCATCAAGATCTGGATCAACCGCAAGCTGGCCTTCGCCCACAAAATAAGCCGCAAAGCGGAACCCGGCCAGGACGAAACCCGCGCCGCCCTTCAGCCGGGCTGGAATGAGATTCTGGTCAAGGTGGACAATATCGACAAGGACTGGGGCTTTTTCCTGGAGCTGCGCGATGCCAGCACGAACACGGCTCTCTCCGGAGTCGAAATCCGGACCGCGCCGCCATGATGCGTACCCGTTTAGCCGCGACCCGGCAGGGGAGCGCGGGCCGGGTGGCTGGCAGGGGTGCAATCGCGCTCCCCTAGCGGGTCGCGGCTAAACGACGGCTAAACGAGCGATGAGAGTTGCATACTTTCTTTTTATGGTCATGATGGAGATGTGCCATGGCAAAGACTGACGCTCGATCCGAGGGTTCTTCCATGACCGCGACGCCGCACAACGCATGTGGCATTGGATTTGTTCTTGCCTTTTTCCTGATCGTCGGCGGGTTCCTGTCCATCGCTTACGCTGACTCTTCGCCGCAAGGACTCACCCAACAACGCGACAAGCAGAAGGACGTGCGTTCCGATACCGACCACGTCGTGCGCCGCACCGGCACCATGCTGCGCGTTCTCGATTATTACAAACTCGACCGCAGTGCCGAGAAACGCTTGCTGGACGAGGTGGCCGGCACGCTGGCCGGGCTGAGCAAGGAACAGATGGCGGACGTCATCGCCCGCCTGGAAAAAGCAACCAGGATATCCAATCAGAAAGAAGTGCTGACTGAGGTCGACCGGGCCTACGATCAGCATCGCGAGATCTTGATCCGCCTCAAGGAGCTGCTGAGCCGTTATGAGGCGGTGAAGACACTCGATCAGGCGGCCGAGCGCTTGGGCAAGGCGGCTACAACTCAGCTGGAAATGCACCTGCAGACAACGCAGCACATCCAGGATTACCGTGATGCTGCCCAGCCGCAACGGCGCAACGTCGAGAGACGCTCGCGCCAGGCCGTCATGACGGAGGTTCAACATGAAGCCGACGAGCAGCGCGATTTGCAGAAGGACGTGAACCAGACCCTCAAGCAATTGAGCGTCCTCAAGGACCTTCTTCCCCCAGAGGAAAGGCAGCGCCTGACCCAGGCCGAGAAGATGGCTGGCGAGCAGCGCCTGCTGGAGAATCAAGCAAAAGCGGCCGAGCAACTGCAAACCAGGGACCAGCGCGAGCAGAACTGGAAAGCAGCCGCCGAGACCCAGCGCAAGGCGGCCGCGGACCTGCAAGATGTCGCGCGAGCTCTGCGCACGCCGAGTGAGAAGCTAGCTGCCCTGCGTGAAGCACGTGACCGGGTCGAGCGCGCCGTGCAAAAACAGGATCAATTGCGTGCCGAGGCACACGCTCAGCAGGATCCGCGGGTTCAGGATCAAGAGAAGCAGCAGCGCAAAGAGGGACAGGCACGACGCTCTCAAGAGATGGGTGATCAGCAGGCCCGTCTCGCCCATGAGACGCGCGATGTGCAGAATCTCCTCAAGCCGCACGCCAACGAACTGGCCAATAAGGTTTCCCCGGCCGAAACCTCCATGCGGCAAGCCGAAGATGCCCTGCGGAAAAAATCCCCACAGGAAGCGGTCAAGCCGCAAAGCCAAGCAACGGAGACACTGGACGAAGTGCGCAAAGACCTGGATCGCATGATCGCCCAGGCGGAAAAGCAGCAATCCGACCCGCTGGCCGCCCTGCATAAGGCAGCCGAGACCGTGGACCGGTTGATCAAGGAGCAAAAGGATGCCCGCAACAAGACTCAGGAAGCCACCCAGACCAAACATCCCGAGCGACTGCCTCCGCTCGCCGGCAAGCAGGAAGATCTGGCGAAGCGCACGGATGACCTGAGCCAACAGCCGACGCCAGCGAAGCCGCAAACGCAGGCGGCCCTGGATAAGGCGGCTCGGGCTATGGAAGAGGCGGGCAAGGCGCTCCAACAGAAGAAGGGTGCGGAAGCTCAGCCCAGTCAGAATCAGGCGGTGAAGTCGCTTGAGGAGGCTCAAAAGCAATTGGGCGAACAGATCGCCGAGGTCGAAAAACGCCGCGCCGACATGGCCGCCCTCGAAGAGGCCTCGAAGAAGCTGGATGAAGTAACGCAGAAGGAAGCCAAGGTGGGCGAGCAGGCCAAAAGCATGGCGCAGAAGCAAGAGGCTTCCGGAGCAGAGGAACTGGCCAAGCAGCAGGGGGAACTGACTCCGCAAGCCAAAGACATCGGCAAGAGCATTGAGAAGGCGGCTCCAGAGGCGGCCAAGCATGTGGCCAAGGGCGCCGAGAAAATGGACACGGCGAAAAAAAATCTGGACGACAAACAAGTATCCCCTGCAGCCAGGAAGGCCGCGGAGGCAACCAGGGATTTGCAAGAAGCGCAAAAAGCTCTTGCCAAGGCTCGCGATGAACAGACCGGCAAGGAAATCGCCGACCAGGCGGCCATGGAAGCCGGCAAAATCGATCCGGCCAATGCGGCCCGGCAAATCGCCAAGGCCCTGGAACAAACCAAGCGTGCCGCGGAGAGCTCACAACAAGCGAGCAAGCAGCTTCCAAAGCCTGCCCGCAAACCCGCCGACCAACCCGACCTGGCAAAGCTGCAACAACAAATCGCCGACCAGGCAAACAAGACCAATTTGCCGGAAGCCGGCAAGCCCGCCGAGACTGCCGCCAGGGAGCTGGAAAAGGGCAATTTGGAAAGTGCCGTTGAACAGCAAAAGAAGGCCCTGGAGCAATTCCGTGAGCAGGCGAAGAAAGAAGCACAGGCTCAAGGCAAATCCCAGGAATCGAAGGCAAGCGAGCTTGCCAGCGATCAGAAGGCTCTTCTCGATGCCACCCAGGCTTTGGCCAAATCGCAGGAAGCCAATCAAGCGGCGACTGCCGCCCTGGAGCAGGCGCAGGCGCAAGCTCCGAGCACGGTGCAGCCTCAACTTCAGAAGGCAGGAAAGGAGCTGGCTCAGGCCAACCAGCAACTGAATCAGGGAACGCCGGCCCGGGCGCATCAATCCCAACAAGAAGCGGGAGCGCAGCTGAGCAAGGCGCTTCAGGCCCTGAACAATGCCCTGGCCGCCATGGGCCAACCGCAAGCGCAACCGGGGGCACGACCATCCGAGGCGCTCGCCAGCGCCTTGCAATCCGGTCAAAAACCGGGCCAAGGACAAAAGCCGTCGCCAGGCAAGAAGCCGGGCAAAGGCCAGGCCCAGGAGAAAAATCAAGCCAAGGGTACGGGCGACCGCATTGCCAGTGCTTCCCCGAATAATGCTGCCTCGCAGCTGAAAGAAGTGAAAGGAGAGGGCTCTTTCTTGCAACTGCCTGCGCGGCAGCGCGAGATGATCCTGCAAGCGCTCAACACCAAACTGCCGCCGGAGTACGCGGCCATGATCCAGCAATATTACATCAACATCGCGGGTGGTAAACCAGCTGCTAAAGCAGGAACCGCCGAAAAACCTTGATTTCTCTGTGTGAACTGGCATCTGGAGGGATTGCGGGTGTTAAGACCGGTTTTTGCCTGCCTCACAGCGGGTGCTCTTGTGTTGGCGAACGCCCGAACCGTTGCGGCGGCGGACGTCAAGATGGACGACGCCACCAAGCAAGCCACCGCCCGGGCCCTGGAATGGCTTGCCCATAAACAGAACACCAACGGTTCGTGGAGCACCTCGCGCTTTCCGCAAAACACCGCTGTCACCGCGTTCGCTCTGCTCGCGTTCATGTCCGAGGGACATCTGCCGAACCAGGGCTTGTACGGCCCCGAAGTGGCCAAGGGCTCTCGGTTCCTTATTGCGTGCGCGCGTCCCGATGGCTACCTCGTCGGCGCGCATGGCGGCAACATGTACTGTCACGCCATGGCGACCCTGGCGCTGGCGGAGTTGTGGGGTATGACCGGTGATGACGAGATCAAGCCCGTCCTGAAGAAAGCCGTCGAGCTCATCATTCGCTGCCAGAATCACGAGGGCGGCTGGCGCTACGAGCCGGTCCCGAGTGGCGCCGACATCTCCGTGACCATCATGCAGGTCATGGCGCTCCGCGCGGCCAAGAACAGCGGCCTTTTTGTGCCCGATCAAACGCTCAAAAAAGCCATCGCCTACATCAAGCGCCTTCACCACCGGAATTCCGGCGGCTTCGGCTATCAACGCAACACCGACCCGCCCGGGTTCGCGCGGTCGGCGGCGGGCGTCTGCGTGCTGCAGCTCAGCGGCGAATATGACGCCAAGGAGATTCCCAAGGCGATCGGCTTCTTGAAGGACAACTTCAACGCCCACCAACACTTCTGGTACGGCCACTACTATGCCGCCCACGCCATGCATCAGGTCGGCGGCAAGGACTGGGAGGAGTGGTACGACAAGATCAAGACGCAACTCCTCGCCAATCAGGCCGCGGACGGCTCCTGGCCAAGCTGGCACAACGAAAACGTCGGCCCCGCCTACCAGACGGCCATCGCAGTGATCATTCTTTCCGTGCCTGCCAATTACCTGCCGATCTTCCAGCGCTGAGATGGAGCCGATCATGGATTTTGAGGTGCCAGAAAAGTTACGCGACTTGCAACGCCGCGTCCGGCAGTTCATCCTGGACGAGGTCATCCCTGTCGAGCCTCAGGAAAGCGACACCGAAGGCTTGCCTGCTCGCCTGGTTGCCGAGCTACACCAGAAGGCGAAGCGCGCCGGCCTCTGGGGGCCGCAGTTGCCGCGGGATTACGGCGGCCTGGGGCTGGAAACCATGGCCATGTGCCTCGTCTTCGAGGAGGCTGGCCGCAGCACGCTGGGCCCTCTGGCGCTTCATTGCTCGGCGCCGGACGAGGGCAACATGCACCTGCTGCTGCAGGCCGCCACACCCGAGCAGCGCCGCAAATATCTGGAGCCACTGGCGCGCGGCGAAACGAGATCGTGCTTCGCCATGACGGAACCCGCTCCTGGAGCAGGCTCCGACCCCACGTTAATGCAAACACGCGCCGAAAAGCAGGGCGACCACTGGATCATCAACGGTCGGAAGTGGTTCACCACCGGAGCGCGCGGCGCGGCGTTCGCCATCGTTGCCGCCGTAACGGATTCCGGCGTGCCGGCCAAGCATGGCGTCACGCTCTTTCTCGTCGATGCCGGTACGCCTGGCTACGAGGTCGTGCGCTCGATCCCGACCATGACCGGCGAAGGGCAGGGGGGGCACTGCGAGGTCAAGCTGGTCAATTGCACGGTACCCGAAAGCCAGATTCTCGGCGGCCTGGGAAACGGCTTCCGCCTGATGCAGGTACGCCTCGGCCCCGCGCGACTGACGCACTGCATGCGCTGGTTGGGCGCTGCCGCACGGGCCACGGAGATCGCCACCCAGTACGCCCGCCATCGCCAGGCGTTCGGCAAGCATCTCAGTGAGCATCAGGCCGTGCAGTGGATGCTGGCGGATTCCGTCATCGACATGCACGCCTCAAGGCTCATGGTGCTCGAAGCCGCCTGGAAGCTGGAGAAGGGCGAAGAAGCTCGGCAAGAGACATCGATTTGCAAGGTGTTTGTCGCGGAGGCCGTGGGACGTGTCATCGACCGCTCTATCCAGGTCTGCGGCGCCCTCGGCATCTCGCGCGATCTGATTCTGGAGCGCTTCTACCGCGACGTGCGTGCCTTCCGCATTTACGACGGCCCTTCCGAAGTCCATCGCATGGTCATTGCCCGGCAGTTCCTAAAGACAAGTGGCTAGCTGTTGTCGATATGGCGTCCTATAGCGAAATGGCCTCGCGCTCCATTTCCACACGCACGACGCGAAAACCGGCATTTTCGACGTCCGTAATCGCCGAGGAAATAGCCGTTTGAAGGGAGCGCGCTGTCCGGACAAACAACAACTCCATACCTTCTGTGTGTCCTCTGAGCGACGCGTCCGTGCATCCTGCTTCCCCCAGTTTATCGGTGGCATCGAGAATTTCTTCGTGGCTCAGGGGGCGAGTAGCAATAACCAAGGCGAAGCGAAAATCGCGCATCTTCAACGACCTCCCTCATTGGCCGGGACAACGGTCAACCGTTTTTCGAATGGCGCGCGCATGATTCTCTGGACTCTTCGGTGTTGAGTAGATGGACATCCAGCGTTCGCCATGGCCGAAGGAGCAGTAGATAACCCCCCAAGCATGGGCACGCGGACCAGACTTTCTGATCGTCCATCCGTTTTTGAGAGCATATTTCAGCGCTTCGCGAATGTGCTTGTTGGGATGTTTCATGTGGTCTAGGTGCTCAATCGCTCTTGGACGGAGGTATTATACCAAAAGCAGATCCCCGCAAAATCATGAATAATGACCGTTTCAACTGCCGCTAAGCTTATGGCAATACTGCAAATACAGGCTTTCCATCGTTGTGAGTTCCAATCCTTTCTTAATCGGGTTGTCCGGCGTGTAATTAACAAGCCGCACAAGCAGGTGCCCGGCACTGTCGACGTCAAGGATGTTCAAGCAGCCTGGATCTTGCTCTAAGGCAGCGAATGCTTGCAAGCCGACTCCGAGGGCACTGGCAAGGATGACGCGGTTCACGCCGCCGTGCGCGACGATGAGTAGTTGCTTCCAGGTCGCATCGGCCAGAAAGCTTGCAAAGCACTTGTGCACGCGGTCAATGAGCGAGCCGAGGGTCTCCCCTCCCAGGAAACGCGCGTCAGGCGTTAAATCGCTGGCAAACGCCTTCGTGAAGGCGGTTTCGATGTCATCAGCAGGAATATCCGCCAGCCTGCCGGGCTGGATCTCGCGAAGTTGCTCATACGTTTCCAGCTTCAGGCTTCGGCCACCAGTTGCAAGCGAGGCAGTGTCGATACTGCGGAGCAAATCGCTCGCCACGACGCGATCGATAGGCACATCGGCAAGCAGCCGGCCGGCGGCCTCCGCTTGCAATCGGCCCGCGTCGTTGAGCGGTACCGTGTCGGGCCGCAAAGGTCGGCCGGCTGCATCGAAATAGCTGACATCGCCGTGCCGCATCAGGTAAATGCGCCGGCGTTTCCACTGCTGCAGTTTTTCTGTTGCGTCCATCAGCCTCACATGGGTTATGATCACTCCAGCGGTTTGCTCTGCTTTGGAACTTGAATCGTTGTACGCCTTGCCGACGACATGACTACCTTAACGGAATTTCAAAAACGCTTGGAGCATTTTCTCACCGCCGTTACTGGGGGAACCACTCGCGTCCTGGCTGCACGGCAATTGACCGGCGGGGCCAGTCGGGAAAGCTGGGCTATCGACGTTGAAATCGACGGCGGAGCTGAGGCCGGCAAACACGCGCTGGTGCTTCGCCGCGATATGGGCGGTACCATTCAGCAAGAGGCCTTGAGCCGCGAGCAAGAATTCCGCATGCTCACCGCGGCGTGGCAGGCCGACGTCATGGTGCCGAGGCCGCGCTGGCTGTGCACCGATCCGGCGGTGCTTGAGGTGCCGTTCTTTTTGATGGATCGGCTGGAAGGGGAGTCAGTCGGCAGGCGCATCGTGCGGGAGGCGGGCCTCGCCGAGGCGCGGCGGCTGCTGCCACGCCAGATGGGCGAGCAGGCGGCCCGTATTCACAAGATCGAGCCACTAAAGGCGGGACTCGATTTCCTGCCTGCACCGGAGCCCGATTCCTCGCCGGCACAAACCGGCTTGCGCCGTGCCGCCACCCAGCTGGAACGTTTCGGCGAACCGCACCCCGCGCTGGAGTTGGCGCTTCGCTGGCTCCAGGCGAACGCGCCCGATTGTCCGAGCCCGGTCCTCGTGCACGGCGACTTTCGCATCGGCAACTTAATGGTCGGCACCGACGGCTTGCACGGCGTCTTCGATTGGGAGTTCGCTCACATTGGCGATCCCGCTGAGGACCTGGCCTGGCCCTGCGTTCGCTCCTGGCGCTTCGGCCAGGACGCCCTTCGCCTCGGCGGCATCGGCCGCCGGGAGGATTTTCTGGATGCATATGTGAAAGCCGGCGGACGCCCTATTGAGCCGCGCGTCCTGGACTACTGGGAGATTGCCGGCAATTTTCGCTGGGCGGTCGGCTGCATCGCTCAGGCAAACCGTCATCTGTCCGGCCAGGTGCAAAGCGTCGAACTCGTGAGTCTCGGCCGCCGATCGGCGGAGATGGAGCTGGAGCTGTTGGACTTGATCGAACGAGTACTTGGCCATTAGTCAGTAGCTCCGGAGCTACTGGCTGCTGACTACTGGCTCTGGTTGCTGAAATGAATGATAGACCAAACACTGCCGAATTGATTGCTGCCGCACGGCTCTATTTGGAACAAGAGCTAATCCCCGCGCTGACGGATGCACGCTTGCGCTTCCAGACGCTCGTGGCGGCCAATGTACTGGCGATTGCGGAACGCGATCTGGCAACGGAGGAAGCTCATCTGGCGGAGGAATGGCGGCAGCTTTCGAAGCTGCTGAATCTTGCCGACACCGTGCCCGAGCAACTCTCCGCACTCAGGCAAGGCGTGCTGGAGAAGAACCGGCTGCTTCGCCAGAGCATTTTGACAGGGGATTTTGATGAGCAGTCAAAGTTCCTGGCCCTTTGCCGGCAACTGCGGACGATTGTAGAACGGAAGCTGGAAGTGGCCAATCCCCGTTACCTCGCGGGCATCCGCAGTGAGCGGACCGCGCGTCAATGATCTTCTTATCAAAGGGACCTCTCCACTCATGACCATCAAACAGCCACGGTTGGCGTTCACGCTGCTGGTCCTGCTCGGCATCAACACCATGAACTTCTTCGACCGGCAAGTGCTGGGCGCGGTGGCCGAGCCGCTCAAGAAGGATTGGAAGCTGAGCGACAAGGAGCTTGGCGCTCTTGGAACAGCATTCATTTTGCTTTATGCGGTCGTTGGCCTTCCTCTAGGCCGATGGGCCGATCTCGGCAGAAGAAGCCGGATACTAGCCGGCGGTGCAGCGCTGTGGAGTCTATTTACGGCAGCGTCCGGCCTGGCATGGAACTTCTGGTCGCTGTTCGCCATGCGCTTGGGTGTAGGCATCGGCGAAGCGAGTTGCGCGCCCGCAGCCAACTCACTTCTGGGAGATATGTTTCCGCCGCAGCGGCGTGCCCGGGCTTTATCCATCTTTATGCTCGGGCTGCCTCTCGGCCTGGGACTTAGCTTTATCGTCAGCGGCAGCATTGCCGAGCATTGGGGCTGGCGCAGGGCGCTTTTGATCGCAGGCGTGCCCGGGCTTCTGCTTGGCCTGCTTGCCCTGGCGATTCCGGAACCCGTCCGGGGCGCCTGCGAGGACCATGCCATTGGCGCGCAGCACCGTTCAGGCGCCCCTTTCATCAGGTTGCTGTCCATACCGACTTTGTGGTGGATCATCCTGTCAGGCGCGCTTCATAACTTCAACATGTATGCCCTCGGTCAGTTTCTTTCTCCGTTCCTGATACGGTACCATGGCATAGGCCTGCAAGGCGCGAGCTGGATCCTCGGGTTGCTCTATGGCTTTGGAATGCTGGGCATTTTGCTTGGCGGGTGGCTTTGCGACCGAGTGGTGAGAGTGCGAATCAGCGGCCGACTAGAGGTGGCCACGCTTGCGTTTCTGATCTTTGTGCCGTGCATGTTCCTGGCTCTCCAGTGCCCCCGTGGAGATTACTGGGGGTTTACGCTCTGGTTCTTGCCGGCTTGCATGCTCTCATATGTCTACTACTCTGGGGTGTACGCCGCGGTTCAGGACATCATCGAACCTGGGCTGCGCGGAACAGCCATGGCGCTTTATTTCTGCGCGATGTATCTTTTAGGTGCAAGTCTGGGCCCAATTGCTACAGGCTGGGCCAGCGATCACTTCGCCAGACAGGCTGCTCTTGAACGACAAACAGCAACGCCTGCTGTGACGGCAAGCGCCGATACGCAAGGACAGCCCCCTCCGGCCAGCATGCCGGCGGCAGTTGGCGAATTGGACGCAGAGGCGAAAGCCGTCGGCCTGTATCGCGCCATGTACTTGATTCCCTGGCTCGGCTGCGGCCTGGTGCTGGTCCTCTTTGCCGCGTCGCGAACCGTGAAAGGCGATCATGACAAGCTGCAAAAATGGATGGCCGTCACTCATTCCACCTGCACGTCAATGGCGGAGAAATGCTCGTGATCGCTGTCCGTGTTCTCGGACTGGACGCGGAGGAGATAAATGCCGGGCTTGGAAATCGTGAACGACACGCGGGCGCCCACGCGGCCGTTCGGCTTGAAGTTTAGCGTGAACTTTCCCTCGGTCACGACATTCTGCGTAAGGTCGGGCAGCGTCTTCTGGCCGATCTTGTCCACGGGTGCGACGTAGTAATGCACGCGGGCATCCTTGATTACCTTGTGCGGATAGAGATTGTCGAACATGAACTGGAGCACGAGCGGCTCCCTGGCTTTGACCCTTGCTACGGGGCGAGCCTGACGTCCGCCGGCCGGGGGATCCTGATCGACTGAGGCATTGGCGAGCTTGACTTCACCTTTCACCTGATCGAACTGGGAGATCTGCAGATCGATGCGGGCGTGTTCGGCCCCCGCAAGGGACGGCAGGCACAACACGCCGGCCAAGACGAAGATGACTCGAATCCTCATGGCAAAATCCCTCGCTCAAACGTGCCTCATTTCACAACCAGGTCCAGTGCCGCGTAATGCTCATGGCCCTCCGTGCCGGCGGAGTCTCTCGTTTCCAGACGCAGCAGATAGCTGCCTGGCGTATCAATCGTAAAACTTAGTTCCGCTTCGGTCTTGTCTTTGGGCTTGAAGTCCATGGTCAGGGCGCTTTCCACGGTCACCTGCTTATCAAGCTTGGGCAAAGCAACCTGTCCTATTTTTTCTTCCCTGACCACAAAAAAGTGGATAAGCGCATCCCTGACCATGCCGTCCTTGGCCGTGCTGGTCACGGTCCATTTCACGGTAATCGGTTTGCCGGCCTTTGCCTCCAGAACAGCGCGGGCCTTTGGCTTCTCGGCCAGCGCGGCGGTTTGCGTCTTCGCGGTCCTGGCAGCGGTGCCGCTTCTGGCTTCCAGGTCGATCGTGAAATGATCGGCGCGGGCGGTTGCGGAAAGCACCGCCAGGAAGCAGAGCAGCACCCACAGGTAGAGTCGATTGATCATGGCAGTACCCGGCAGGCAACAGCAGGAGGGTAGTCCGGCTCCATCATCAAGGCTCGGCTCTGGTTGTGCAATGGCAAATCGCTGCACTTTTTTCTTGTTTACGGAATCTTAATGTGTAAACTATTCACCACCATGCGCCGGCAAAAGCATCAGAAAACATTCGTCCCCAAGGTTGCTCAGCGCGTGAGTAGCTTGACAAATCGCGTCTATGTTCATGCCGCGCTTCGGCAAATGCGCTGCATCCTTTGCGGCAACCTCCACGAGCAACAATATCTGGCTGCCGGACTCTTTGAGGGGGACCGGCATCTTGGCGATCTTTGCCCGCGCTGCTTGCATGATGGACCCAGGGAATCCGCAAACCGGTTGCGTCAACGCCTTGCGCAGACTTCCACTGCGGTAAGCGGCAGCACTGCAAGCGCGGCGCAGGCGGCGCCCGCGAGCGCTGAATTGCCGGCCCTCGCAGACACCCTGGCGCTGCTGGATAAATGGCCCACCTCGCTCGAAGAGGTCATGGAACAGGAGAGAACCGTGCTGCGGCAACGGTTCTCCGGCCTGCGCGAAAGCGATATCCGGAAACTGGTCGACGACCGCTATCAAGAGTTTCTAGCACAAACCCCCTAGAAATGAGTTGCCGCCAAGTATGAATCTCCGCCACGACCGCCTAAAGAAGCTCATTGCCACGATCTTTGCGACCGCAGGCTGCAGCGAGCCCGAGGCCGAGCGCATCGGCCATTACCTGGTGGAAGCCAACCTGGCCGGCCACGACTCGCACGGTGTGATCCGCGCGCCACCGTACGTCACCTGGTTGCTCGATGGCCTGGTCTTCCCCAACAAGCATGCCGCCGTCGTCTTTGAGAACGACGTGCTGGCCATCGTGGATGGGCAGTTTGGCTTTGGTCAGGTTATCGGCGAGGAAGCGATGAACCTGGGCATTGCCAAATCGGCGCGGCAGGGCGTTGCGGTTATCGCGCTGCGCAACTCCGGCCACCTGGGCCGGATCGGCGATTGGGCGCTGATGGCGGCCCGCGCCGGCAAGGTGTCGCTGCACTTCGTCAATACCAGCGGCGGCGGCATCCTGGCGGCGCCCTTTGGGGGCGTCAGCCGCCGGCTGTCCGCCAATCCCATCGCCGCCGCCGTACCCGTCAAAGACGGCTCGCCCATTATCCTGGATATCTCCACCTGCGCCATTGCCGAAGGCAAGGTGCGCGTGGCGCTTAACAAAGGCGTGCGCGTGCCGGACAATTGTCTCCTCGACGGCCACGGCAAGCCGACCAACGAGCCGAAGGCCTTTTATGGACCGCCTGCGGGCGCCATCCTGCCTTTCGGCGGACATAAGGGCTATGGCCTGAGTGTCATCGTGGAGATGTTGGCGGGTGCCATGACCGGCGGCTCGTGCAGCAATCCCAGCACCAAGCGCATTGCAAATAACATGTTCACCATCCTCATGGATCCGGATATGTTTCAGGCTCACGAGGCATTTGCCGCAGAAGTTACGCGCTTCATTGCCTACGTGAAGACTTCAGAGAAAGTTGCGCCTGGTGGAGACATCCTCATGCCTGGCGAGCCGGAAGAGCGGACCAGAGCACACCGGCTTGAGCATGGCATCGACCTCGACGATACGACCTGGGATCAGCTCGTGGCAACTTGCCGTTCGCTAGGCATCTTTCAAAGCTCGATCGATTCCATGCTTCGCGGTTAGAGAGGTGCAACGGTGACAACGGAATTCGAGGACCGCGTAGCGCTCGTTACCGGTGGATCGCGCGGCATTGGTCGAGCCACGGCGCTGCGTCTGGCGCGGGAGGGGGCCAACGTCGCGATCAGTTACGTCACACGCGCGCGCGAAGCCCAAGAGGTCGTCCAGGCAGTGGAAAGGCTTGGTCACCGGGCGTCCAGTTTTCGTTGTAATGTGGCCAGTCCCGAGGAGGTTCAGCAACTGGTTGCCCAGACCCGTAAACAGCTTGGCCCCATCGATTTCCTGGTTCATTGCGGCGCGATCAGCAATATTCAGGACCATCAGCACCTTACTTATGACCTCTGGCGTGAGACGATCGATGTGAATCTCAATGGCGCTTACCTGGCCGTCTTTGCCGTCAAGGATGAGATGATCGCCCGGCGCTATGGCCGCATTGTCACCCTGTCGTCGATCGCCGCCCTGCGGCCGCGGCAAATGCAGATACACTATGCCGCGGCGAAAGCAGGCGTCATTGCCTTGACACGCTGCTGCGCCGAGGCGTTTGCGCCTCACAACGTGCGCATCAACTGTGTGGCGCCCGGACTGATCGAAACAGAAATGGCCCATGTCTTGTCTGAAGAAAAGGTGGCCGAGGTTATCCAGGGCACGCCTATGGGCCGCATTGGTCAACCGGAAGAGATTGCCAATGTGATTCGCTTCTTGCTGAGCGATGAATCCAGCTTCATGACCGGCGACACGATCGTTGCCAGCGGCGGCCGGGTGACGTTGCCTTGATCTGTGGCAGCACGTTTTTAACGTGCTAAAGCGCTGGCACGGCCGGCATGGGCATTTCAATCCAGTCCGGCATGCCAGGTTTTCACACTGACGTAATTGCTTACGGTGGCGAGATCCGTGCCGCTTGGCGAGAAGGCGATGGGCCCGGTTTGACCTGGCAGCGTGGCGTGGCAGTGGCCGGTATGCACGTCCCAAATTTTCACTTCGCCGGGCAAATGATTGCCGGTCAGGCTGCCCCCGCCGGTAGCCAGAGTCTTGCCGTCCGCCGTAAAGGCGGCCGAGAACAGGTATCCCGCATTGCCGAGCAGCGTCGCCCGCACCTGCAGGGTCTTCGCATCCAGCAACTGCACGGTGTTATCCAGCCCGCCCGTTACCAGTGTCGTGCCATCGGGGCTGAATTGACTAAATAGCACGGCTTTCTGATGGCTTGTCAACGTGGCGCGTTCTTTGAGCGTTCCCGTATCCCAGAGCCTTACTTTGCCGTCCTGGCCGCCCGACACCAGCGTGCTGCCGTCGGCGCTGAACCCCAGAGAGAAAACCCCCTGGCCATGATTGGATGCGGCCGCGGTTTGCCGGCGGCGCGTTACATCCCAAAGTCTCACCTGGCCGTCTTCTCCGCCGCTCGCCAGGTATCTGCCGTTGGCACTGAAAGCGATCGCGTGGACCTTGGCGCCTGGGCCGATCAAAGTGACGAGCTTACGCCGGCTGTGAATGTCCCAGAGTTTTACCTTGCCGTCCTCCGCGCAGGTCGCCAACGTGCCGTGGTCAGGAGAAAAGACGATCGACCAAATAGGCCCGGCATGTCCAGGCAAGACGGCAAGGTGCTTGTGACTGCGCGTTTCCCAAAGTTTCAGGACGCCGTCATGATCGCCCGTCGCCAGCATGGCGCCGTCCGAGGAATAGGCCATCGCGACAATTCGCCCGGACCAGCCGCGAACGAGATCCTGTTTGCTACGTTGCATATCTGAACGCGGGCCTAGCGCCCACAGGCGGAGGTGATGGTCCTCACCTGCCGAGGCAAGGGTTTGCGTGGCGGCGTTAAAAGCCAGGGACCGGATCGAAGTGGCATGTCCCTGCAGTGCCAGGTGCTGGGCGGTGCCTTCCACGTCCCACAAGCGCACTGTGCGATCGTCGCCGCCGCTGGCGAGCAGTTTGCCATCGGGCGAAAAGGCAAGGGCGCGAATCCGATCCACATGGCCGAGAAACGATGTTTTCAGGGCAAGCGTGTCCGCGTCGTACAGGTCAACCGTAGCGCGCCTGGTGCCTGCAACGGCTAGCTTCTTGCCGTCGGCCGAAAAGGTCAGACAGCTAATGGCGCCCTGGTCCTCCAGCTTTAGAGAGTTTCGCTCCTTGTCCTCCGCCAGGGTAAGCAAGTCCCAGAAGCGCACGGTCCTGTCATCTCCGCCGCTGGCCAGCAACTCTCCGTTGGGAGTGAACGCCAGCGTTCGCACGGCGCCGGCATGGCCCTTGAGGATCAGCATCTCCTTGCCGCTGGCTACCTCCCATTGCCGGACAGTGCGGTCGGCACTGCCCGAGGCCAGCGACTTTCCGTCCGGCGCGAACGCCACACAAGCCACGCTGGCGGTGTGCCCGCGCAAGGTGATATGTTTTTTGCCGGAATCGGTAAACCAAAGCCGAATGGCGTGATCGGCGCTTGCCGTGGCCAGCAGCCGGCTATCGGGCGAAAAGGCGAGTGCATTCACGCGTGCGTTGCTTTTCAGAGTGCCGCGCACGCGCAGAGTATTGCTGTCCCAGAGCTTGACCGTCGCTTCGTCGCTTCCCGCGGTAGCCAGCGTCCTGCCGTCGGGAGAAAAGGCCAGGGCCGCGGCGCCGTGGACATGCCCGGTGCGCACGACCTGATCTTGCTTGCACAGGTCATGAAACAATCCCCAGGCGAAATTGCGGAGGTCGCGCGGGCAGCGTTGTTCATCGTTGAGCAAGCGCAGGGCGCGGGCGGGATCCGATTTCCAGGTCTCCTCGACCTTGGCGAGCTGAATGGTAAAGAGGAGCCGGCGCGTGTAGTCGTACTGTTCTTTGACGAGCTGGGTCTGCCGATCGGCCTGGGTCTTTTGCCGCTGAGCTTCCGCCGCGGCGGCCTGAGCCTGGCGGCGCTGAATGCCTGCGTCGTGTGCGGCGCCTTGTGCCTTGTTGCGCTGCTGATCCGCGTCGGCTGCAGCCACCTGGGCCTGGTTACGCTCATACTGGGCCTCTTCGGCCATGATCTGCAGGCGGGAGGTATGCCGGATATTTCCAAGGATAATAGCCACCGTGGCGCCGGCCAGGACAAAGAGGAGCGCGGCCACGGCGGGTCGTCGTCTGGCCCACTTCCAGGCGCGCTCCCAGCGAGCGATCGGCCGCGCCTCGATGGGTTCATTGGCCTGGAAGCGCAGCAGATCGTCGGCCAGCGCGGCCGCGCTGGCGTAACGTTGCCGCGGTTCTTTCTGCAGGCATTTCATGCAGATCGTCGCCAGGTCGCGGGGCAAACCAGGCCGCAAGCGCTCGGGGGATACCGGTTCGTGGGCCACCACCTGGTTGAGAACGTGCAGCAGTGAAGCGGCCTGAAAAGGTGGTTTACCGGTAAGTAGCTCGTAAAGCATGGCGCCAAGAGCATAGACGTCAACCGCGGGGCCCAGGTGCGTGGTTCGACCGGCTGCCTGTTCCGGCGCCATGTAACAGGGCGTGCCGCACAGCGCTCCCGACTCGGTTTGACCGGCCTTGCTGTCCACAAGTTTGGCCAGTCCGAAGTCGGTGATTTTGGGAGTGCCGTCAGCCCCCAGGAGCACGTTGGCCGGCTTCAAATCCCGATGCAGAATCCCTTGCTGATGCGCGTAATGAATGGCACGAGCCAGCGTCTCAATGTGACGAGCGGCCAGAGACGGCGGCTGCGGCACGCCGCACAGGCGCTGCGCCAGGCTGCCGCCCGGCACGTATTCGAGTGACAGGTAAGGCTGGCCATCCTGATCGCCCACCTCGTAAATCTGCACGATGTTCGGGTGCTGCAAGCGGGCGATGGCCTCGGCCTCGGTGCGAAAGCGCAGCAGCGCATCGCGGCCGGCGTGCGACCCTGCCAGGATCATCTTGAGCGCCACGATGCGGTTGAGGGTACGCTGCCGGGCCTTGTAGACGACGCCCATGGCGCCGCGTGCTGTCTCCTCGAGC
>DASZFN010000605.1:0-6185 GCA_035939715.1 Gemmataceae bacterium
GTTCACCAACGCGTCAATTCCATCCAGATCTGCAAATGCGCCTTGAACTTGCTCTTCGTTGCTAACATCCGCGATGCGAGATGCACAGAAGCCCGTTTCCTTCAAATCTATGCTCGTCACCTGAGCGCCCTCTTCGAGGCAAGCGCGTGCAATCGCTGCGCCTAGACCCGAAGCCGCTCCGGTTACGACGACATGCTTATCGCGCAGCAGCACTAAAGACCTCACGTCTGTACTTTGAGCCTCGCCTATTGTTGTCCATGAAAGGTCTCCCTCCGCCCGGGCAAAGCGTCCTGGACTGGAGACGGCGTGGTCAATCAGCGCTCCACCCTTCCTTTCACCTGTTGGCTGTGCAGTGCAATAAAGGCACAAAGCGGCGTCTTTTGAGGCATGGGGAGCTATCGCCTGCCAGTCCTGATCGGGACCGCCGTGTCATCCACTTGCTCGGCAATCCGCACAATCAATGTTGCAGCACACCCCCACCTGCCGAAGCCGCTGAGGCGATTGAATTTGACACCGGCCCGCTCTCCAATCTCCTGCTGATGCACTTGGAAGAAGGCATGCATCATGTCCGCTATTTTGCGAAGAGAGTTTATCGCGGCGGGGCTCGCGTTACTGGCTTCATCGGCGGCGCGCGCCCAGTCTCAACGAGACCGCAAAATTCCGCGCGGTGTTGCCAGGACAACAGATCAGTTTAAAGCGCCACCTGGTTTTCCGAACGCGCTCGCCATATCGCCGGAAGGCTTGTGGATTGGGGAGCAGAAGCTCTCTGGCGCAGCCGCCAAAACCTTCGGGTTGCCGGAGCCGGGAGATCTTCACGAGGCCGCTTGGTTGACGGACTGGAACGGCAAACTGCTTAAGACAGTCCAAACAAATTCCCGTAACACCTCCGGCATGGCATATGGCGACGGCTGCGTTTGGATGGTGGCAAACCAGGAACCGGAGGGCGTGTTCCAGGTCGACATGAATTCAAATCAGCTAAGCCACAGACAGATCCCGTTGTTGCTCTCAGATCAAAACGGAGGCGGAGGCCATGGCGCCCAGTGGCATCAGGGCAAGCTATGGATTGTTGCTAACCGCACGCGTCTTATGCTCAGGGTCGATCCAAAGACTTGGACGCCGGAAGCTGCCATTGCGATCCACACGACATCAGAAATGCCTCGCTGGCACGACATGACTTTTGACGCTGACGGAAACATTTGGCAGGTCGTCGGCAATGATTCCCGCAGTTACCAGGAAGGCCGCGCCGGATTGGTCAAGTATGATGGCAAGAGCGGCGAGGTTTTGGCGCTTTATGACTTCGAGCCGGGTTCCAGCGATCCTCATGGATTGGAATGTCATAACGGTACCCTGATCAGCTGCGATGCCGGCATCCACCCGGGCTGGCCTACCGGCGATAGTCCACACCGCGGCTATGTCTTTACGATTGAGATCTCGTGACCGATCGATATTTGGCGGGCATCGCCTCGCGAACGACCAAGCGATCCACGCTGTCGTTCAAGCATGAGAGCTATATCTGAAAGCGACGCTCTTGCTCCCCTTCAGCGCCCGAATGTTGCGCCGCACCCTCACGGTGCGGGGTGTTGCCAGTACAGGAAATTGACAGTTTGGCCGCCCGCCCCAGTGTCACAGTCATAACGGCGTTCGACAAGCCGGCAGTGTCTTGAGAGCCGAATTGAGGACTCAAGTAAAGAGAAGATCGAGGGGAAAGTTCAATGGATTTGACTGGAAAATTCCGGCATAGCGCTTCTTTATTTGTTCTTGCCGCCGCCCTCAGTCCCTTGGCCGCAACGGCGGCGGCAGCCCAGGCGGCCGCGCCGCCCGTTGAAGAGGTGACCGTCACGGGCACCAGCATCCGGGGCGTTCAGCCTGTCGGCGCGAACCTGATCTCGGTCGGGCGCGACGATATCGACAAGACCGCCGCCCAGACCGTGCAGGACATTCTCAAGCAGGTGCCGACCCTGTCCAATCTCGGCCAGGCTTCCCAGGGCAACGTTACCCCGGCCATCCACAATCTGGGCGCGGTTTCCAGCTACAGCACCCTGGTGCTGATCGACGGGCACCGCTTCGCAAATGGCGGCGCGACGACGGTCCTGCCGGACGCGGGCGTCCTGCCGCCCGACGCTATTGAGCGCATCGAGGTGCTGGCGGATGCCGCCTCGTCAATCTACGGTTCCGATGCCGTCGCCGGCGTCATCAATTTGGTGACGCGCAAGGATTTCAGCGGCTTTGAAGCCAACGCCCAGCATGGCTTTGGCGACCACTACAATACTCTCAGCTTCAGCGCTATCGGCGGCGCCACCTGGGAACACGGCTATATCATGGCGACGGCCGCCCATTCCTATCGCAGCCCGCTTTTCTCGCGCTATCGCGATTTCCTCAATCCCGATCATCGCGCCCAGGGCGGCTCGAATGCCGACAACAATCTTTGCGACACGGCGACGTTCCAGCCCGGCGGCGCGGGTGGCGTGTTCCTTGGAAACGCGGCCACCACACCCATCGTCACCCCGTCCTGCAGCACCTATCCCTACTCCACCGCCCTGTCGCAGGATGTGCGCACCAACGGAATGCTCAAGGTGGGCTATGACCTGTCCGACCGGCTCAAGCTGACGGGCGACGTCAATATCTCCGATCGTCATTCCAAGACTCCCTCGCCGCGCGGCACCATCAATGGCGTGACCGCCTATATGGCGGGCTCGGTGCCGGCGGTGAACAGCGCGACCGCTGCCCAGGATAATCCCTTCTATACCCAGAACCCGGCCGGTTATGCGGGCGCGGCCAACTTCGAGTCGATTTTCTGGAACGCCGATCAGCTGTTGAGCCAACTGAACGTTCCGGCCGGTTATACGACCAACAACGCGCTGAACTGGTTCGCCCATGGCGAGGCCGAATATGACATAACGCCCACCTGGCGGGTCACCGCGATGGCGACGTACGGCTATGAATATGACGAACAGGGCAACTACAACACGCTGTGCCCCAGCTGCGTGAACTTGGCGCTGAACGGCACCACCAACGCCAAAGGCAATCCCACCACGCCGTCGATCGGCAACACCATCGTGCTGGGTACGCCGCTGACCGCGGCCAATGCGCTGGATCTCTGGAATCCGGCCGCCAGCAACCGCACCTCGACGGCCACACTGCGCAACATCGTCGATAATAACCAATTGCAGTCGCAGGTATTCAGCTCCACCCAGCTCCGGCTGGGCACGGACGCCAAGATTCTCTCGCTGCCCGGTGGCGATGTCAGTGTCGCCGGTGGCGCCGAGTGGGTGCGCGGCACTGTGGAACAGAACAAGACAGTGCCGAACAATACCGGCCCGGCAACCTACGGCGCGTTATTCCTGTCCATCCCTATGGAGCGGCATGTGACGTCGCTCTACGGCGAAGTGCTGATCCCGATCGTCGGCGAGGGCAACGCTTTGCCCTTCATGAAGAAGCTGACCCTCAACGGATCGGCGCGTTACGACCGGTACAACGATGTCGGCGACACCACCAACCCGAAGGTCGGCATCGACTGGCAGGTGGTCGACGACTTCAAGCTGCGCGCGGACTTCGCCACCTCCTTCGTGGCACCGCAATTGTCCTCGGTCGGCGACCGTTCCCGCGGCGGCTTCAACAATTTCACCTGCTACGGCACATCCTGCCCGGCCGGCGGCATCAATGTGACTTCGGGCTCCTTCAATGTGCCCGTCGCCTCTTTCCCGTCTGTGGTCGGCGTTCCGCTCTCCACCGGCGGCAACTGCTTGCCGACGGCGACGACTTGCTCCATCGCGGCGACCAGCGGCACGCTGTTCAATGGCGGTCCGGCCAATCCCAGGCCGTCCAAGGGCGAAAGCTGGTCAGTGGGCTTTGACGCCTCGCCGTCCTTTATTCCCGGCCTGACGGTGAATTTCACCCTGTTCAATGTCCGCTATATCGGCTTCATCACAGGCACCAGCACGGCCAACGCGCTGACCTCGCCGTCGCTGGGCCTGATCAACTTCTATCCCGCCGGCCTGAATCCGGCGCAGGTCGCCGCCCTTCTGTCGCCCTATGCCCAGCTCACGGGAAGCCTGCCGGCCACCACCTATTATCTGGTGTCGGGCCGTCAGGGTAACTTCAACAACGTCTCCACCCAGGGCATCGACGCGACGGTTGACTATAACCTGCCCACCGACAGTTTCGGTACCTTCGATTTTGGCACATCAATCACCGAGTTCCTGCGCTTCAAGCAGCATCTGTCGGGCGGTCAGGCCTTCTACAGCATCCTCAACACCACCGGCGTCAATTCGACCTTCGGCGCGGTCCAGACCCAGGCGAGGCTCCATTTTGGCTGGGAGATGGATGCCTTCGGTCTCGATCTGTACGACAATTTCATCGGCAGCTACCGCAACTGGAGCGGGACCACGGGCCAGGGCACCGCGGGCATCCCCTTGGTCACAAGGGCGGACGGCGCGCCGATCGGCGGCGGCGACAAGGTGAGCGCCCAGCATATCTTCGAGTTGAACGTCCGTTATAACCTGCCCAACGACACTTTCCTGGGCGACGCCCTGGCCGGAGCTCAAGTTTTTGTCGATGTAACCAATCTGTTCGACTCCGCGCCGGCCTTTTACAACAACGGCAGCAGCGGCTATGACTCCGCCTATACCGGCGACCCGACTGGCCGCGTGGTGACCCTGGGCGTGCGGGTAAAGCTCTAGTATCCTCCCGGGGGACGCGGCTTGGCGGCCATGGTGCCGCTGCTGCTGGCCATGGCGGGCCAGGCGCCCATGCCACAAATTATGCGCTGACTGCTGGAGGGCGTTGGATGTCAGCCTGCGCTGGCGCGAGGATTTGATCCTGCTCTTGAAACCAGCCACGCGCGCAACCCGTCAGAGGACGCCGCGCAGGATTCGCGGAGCTGTATCACCATGGGCCCAAGCTTATCGCCATTTCGATCCGCGCAAGCGTGCTCGAGTTCTCGTGCTAGTGCGCTCGTCTTGACGGCGCCCAGATTGCCGGCGGTACTTACGAGAATATGAGCCTGGCGTGCCACACCGTCAAAATCTTGCGCCGCTGCGCAGGCACCTATCTCGGCCAAATGAGTATCGACAGTGCTCAAATAAAGCGAGACGAATTCGGCTACGCTCCCGCCAGGCAGATTTTCTTCTAAATCTTTGAGCATGCTTAGATTCAGCGTTTCCGGGATGGTGGGGATCGTTGGGGCGGGGGATTGGACCTGCGTGCAATTGGGAGAAATTTTATCCAGCTTTGCCAACAATGTCGCGGGCTGGAATGGCTTGGAAACATAGTCACTCATGCCGGCCGCCAGATATCCTTCGCTAGCGCCGGTCATCGCATGTGCCGTCATGGCAATTATCGGAACAGCATTCTTCGGCGCGGGCAATGCGCGAATATGCTGTGTTGCCTGCACGCCATCCATTTCCGGCATCTGAACGTCCATCAGGACAACGTCGAAATCGCCATTGCTTACGGCATCGACGGCCTGACGCCCGTTGTCAACCACCGTGACCGTGTGTCCCGCCTTCTTGAGGATCACTATGGCATATTGCTGATTGACTTTATTGTCCTCGGCCAACAGGACGCGCATTCCCCCATCTCGCTGCGTGGCGCGCGCGGCGTCGGGGGTCATCGCACGCCTGGGACGCGGCGCGTTCTGGGTTCCGTAGATGTTGGTCAGCGTGTCCAGCAGTTCCTGGTAACGCAGCGGCTTTTCCAGAACCGCTTCCAGCTTGAGCGCTTCCCTGTTCTTGATCGAGCCCTTGCCCGTCGAGGACACGATGATGAGTTTGGTGTCCGCCAACGAGGCATGCGCACGAATGCGCTCCGCCAACACATCACCGAGAAGATCCGGCATCATCTGGTCAAGAAACGCGATATCGTATGGCTCACCGCGATGCCAGGCGCGCTCCAGTTCCGCCATTGCGGCAAAGCCGTCGCCGGCTGTGGCGACCGTCATGCCAAAGCCGGTAAGATGCCGCGTCATGATTTCCAGATTGAAATCCACATCATCGACGACGAGTGCGCGCAACTTTTTGAAGAGGCTGGCCACAACCTCGCGATCCGAAAAAGCCGCACTCGATCTCTCCAGGGAAATCGTAAACCAGAAGGTGGAACCGGCGCCTTCCTGGCTGCAAACACCGATTTCGCCGCCCATCCGTTCGACCAGTTGCTTGCAGATCGCCAGCCCCAAGCCGGTGCCGCCG
>DASZFN010000606.1:0-2768 GCA_035939715.1 Gemmataceae bacterium
GACGGGCAGCTTGGGCATTGTCAGTCAATCCACCTGCACCTCTTGAGTACCGACGAACTCGGACTCCAGCTTGGGCTTGCCGTCCTCAAGCAGCATGCCAATCACTTCGACAAGGTTCTGGTGTAACTCGTCGAGCGATTCCCCCTGTGAGTGGGCGCCGGGGAAGCCGGGAACGTAGCCGACGAACAGCCCGGTGTCCGCGCAGCGCTCAGTCACGGCGGTAAAAGCGAGCATGGCAACCCCCAAAGCCTAGCAAAACGCGAATCCCCCACCTGTCCCTTTCGGCCGGCAGGCACGCCCGCGTTTGCGCCGACCCTCATTGCGCCGGTTGGTTCGCGCGGCTAGGCCGGGCCAAGACGCCGCTGCGGCAGGGCATGTCGCAGGAAATCGTTGAAGGCATCAGCAAGTAACTGTCGACGGGCTTCCCAAAAGTCGCTCGCGCGATCAACGGCCCAGAGACTCGGGCAGCCACGAAAGGCTGGCCCCGCACCGCAACTTAAAGACTAGCCTGGATTCCCATGCCAGTTTTGCCGCCTAACATTTCAGGCCTGGCCAGAGGGTGTCAGCTGCTTGTTTTGCCGCTTGCAGCTGCTCCGCAGCTGTAGCTTTTCTGCGAGACTTATATACTGACTTCCACGACTTCAGCCGCGTTCGTCCTGCCGATCGCCCCTCGCCCATGACGTGGGATTTGCTCGTTTCTTCGGCAATTCCCGCCTGCGCGACTCCGGCGGCATCTTTCCGGCAGCCCAGTTGACTTGGTGGAAGTCTGTCTATGAATCTCTCCAAAAAACTAACCCCGCTGGCCGACCGCTTTCTGCAACCGCTCAACGCCACACACCGCCGCTACGAGGCCCTGCGCGCCTTTTTCGTGGACGGACTCCCCTCCGCGAAGGCCGCCGCATGCTTCGGCTACACCCGGGGCAGCTTCCGCGTGCTCGTCCATGGATTCCGTCAGAACCCCGAACGCGCCTTCTTCCTCACACCGGCCAAAGGACCGCAAACGGCACCCAAAAAGGACCGCCTCCGCCAGCGCGTCGTTGCCCTGCGCAAGCAAAACCTCTCCATTTACGACATCAGCCGTACCCTCCGCGACGAGGGTCATGCGCTCAGCCCGGCGACCGTGTCGATCCTCCTGACGGCCGAGGGCTTCGCTCGTCTGCCCCGTCGGCTCGACGAAGAACGTCCGCCCGGGTCCCGGCCCACGACCGCCGACGTCGCCGACCTGCGCCAACTCGACCTCTCCCCCCGTTCGTTCCGCACGCAGTTCGGCGGCCTGTTCCTCTTCCTCCCCAGCCTGGCGACCATCCCCCTCGACCGACTGCTCCGCCGGGCCGGCTTCCCGGGCTCGGAGATGGTTCCGGCCGGCTGTGCCCTGCGCTCCTTGCTGGCCCTCAAGCTCTTTGGCACGGCGCGGCACACCCACGTGATGAGTTCCGTCCTCGACGAGGGGCTGGCCCTGTTCGCGGGGCTCAATGTGATTCCCAAACGCTCCTTCCTGACCGAGTACAGTTGCCGCATCGAGCCGGCCTGCTATCCCAAGATGCTCCGCTCCTGGTTCGACACGCTCAGCCGTTTGCACTTGCCCCGCGGCTCCTCCTTCGACCTGGACTTCCACACGATCCCGTTCCACGGGGACGATGCCCTGCTGGAAAAACACTACGTTTCCAAGCGGAGTCGGCGGCAGAAGGGCATCTTGGCCTTCCTGGTCCATGACGCCCAGGCCCACGTCTTCTGCTACGGCGACGCCGACCTGCGCAAGCAAGACCAGGAGGGTGCGGTGCTGGTCTTCGTGCGCTTCTGGAAGCAGCGGACCGGGCACTACCCCGAGGAACTGATCTTCGACTCGCGCTTGACGACCTACGCCCGGCTGCACGAACTCAACCGCCTGGGCATCCACTTCATCACCCTGCGCAGGCGCTCGCCGAAGCTGCTCCGGGAGACGGCGGCGGTCCCGGCCTCGGCCTGGCGGCACATCGAACTGAAGAACGTCACCCGCTCGTATCGGACGCCGCGCATCCTGGATCGCCGCATCACATTGCCAGGCTACGACGGCCCGCTGCGCCAGTTGACCATCCTGGACTTGGGCCACGAGCAGCCGACGCTGCTGTTGACCAACCACCTGAGCCAGTCGCCCGCCCGCTTGATCGGTCGCTATGCCCAGCGGATGCTGATCGAGAACCAGATCGCCGACGGCATCGACTTCTTTCACCTGGATGCCCTTTCCAGTGCCGTGGCCCTGAAGGTCAACTGTGACCTGCTCCTGACGCTGATGGCCAGCAGCCTCTACCGGCTGTTGGCCGGCCGGGTTGGCCACGGGTACGAGACGGCCAAATCGCGGCACCTGTTCCGGGACTTCGTCAACGCCACGGCCGCCGTCACGATCACCGACGCGGAGATCCAGGTGCGTTTCCAGAGGCGAGCGCACAACCCTCTGCTGCTCGCGGCCGGCTTCGACCAGACCGACGTCGCGATCCCTTGGTTGGACAAGAAACGCCTCCGCTTTGTCTTCGGCTAAGCCTCTGTGGTGTTAAGTCAAAAAACTAACATGGGAATCCAGGCTAGCGGTCTGAGCGGCGGCGCCTTTGGCCTCAGCCTATACGGCGGTGTCAGAGCCGGCACGTTCGGCGCCGTGACCGCGGGGACGTATCCGCAAAGCGTCACGGGGGAGACGGGCGGCACGGCCAGGACGGTGATCGTGAGCCTCGACAGCGTGACATCGAGCGGCAAACCCACCGTCAAAGTCAGAGCGACCTCGCTCGATGGCGGGC
>DASZFN010000607.1:0-9158 GCA_035939715.1 Gemmataceae bacterium
GACTATGGACTATGGACTCTCTGACCTTGGTGCAATCCAAAAGCCTCTCAACGGGCACTCAAGACCGAGATGCTGCTGAGATTCAGATTACCGTCCGGTTCTTTGCGTGTCGTGAAGCGGCAGCGTATGGTAATTTCCTGGCCTGCTTGCAGGTCCTTGCTCTCATCCTTCTTGAGGACGAACTCGATTCTCCAGGTTGCGCCACTGTGAGGCTCGAACATGAACTTGTTTGCGGCCCCACCCGGCACCTGCTGTACCTTACCGCGGAGCTGGATGAACTTCGCCTTGTATTTCTGATTGGCCGCCTTGGTGTCCTTGGCGTACTCTTCCCACGCCTCGTCGGCCGTCATCTTGTAATCGCTGTTGGCAACAGCATCGTAAATGGCATAGCCGCCGAAACCCATCCCCGCGAGGATCGCCAGGGCCACTCCTACGACCAGGGCGCGCTTCAGCCACAGCCCGAAATCGATGGAGTTGCGCTGGCGCTGCCTGTCCTCGATCTCCTTCATCTGCTCAGCCAGCTGCTTGTGCTTTTCGCGGGCGCGCATCTCAGCCCAAAGGCGATTGCGTTCCCGCAACTCTTCCTCTTGCTCCTGGCGGAGCACGCGTGATTCAATCGGCCCGCGCGGGTCGGATGGTTTGTCCTCACGTACTTTCGGCGTTGGCTCGGGCGTCCTGGCTTTCGCCGTGGACTCGGGCGCCTCAGCTTTCGGCGGGGAGTCCTCCACTGCCAGCGGCAGCACCGCGGATTCCTGGGCTGAGCCAGTTTCCGGCTCCGGCGCTTCAACCGCACCGTCGGCTACAATCTCCCAGTCCTGGCTGCTCAGTTCCGTCGCCTCGTCGGCCTGTTCCACGGCGACCACGGTGAGTTCTGATTCAGGGTCTTCGATACTCAGGGATACATCGTAGTCTATCGCGCGGTCTGTCGCTCGCGGCTTGTCGGACGCCGAATGTTCGTGCACGCCGCCTTCAACAGCAACAGCCTGATATGCCTCCGTCTGCTTCGCAACCGGCATTACCTGCGTTGGCGGCGCTGGATCTTTTCCCGAGCGGCGGCGTTTCTTGCCATTGCCGGCGGCCGGCTGGGCCTTTTTCTCCGCCGCCCCGGCCGATTCGACCGTTGGAGCCGGAGGCTGCTCCCGGGCTCGCTTCGCCTGCTCCTCCATGGCGCGCAAGACTTGCTCGCGCCCGGCCATGGCGGTGACGTTGGTACCGTCCAGCTGAAGAGCGATGGCATAATCGGCAAGGGCCTGCTCGTACGCCTCCTGGCTGGCATGGACGAAGGCGCGCTGATTGCAGTACGCCGTAGTGTATTGCGGATCAAGCAGAACCGCCTGATGAAGATCGGCCAGGGCCAACTCGTGCTGCTCCAGGAGCTGGTAGGCCATGCCGCGGCGGGCAAAGGTCAAGGCATTCTTCGGGTTTAGCCGGATCGATTCGCCGAAATCGGCCAGCGCCTTCTCATATTCTCCTTCTCTCATCCAGATCACGCCGCGAACGTGATACGCCTGGGCATTCGCGGGGGCGACCCCGAGGGCCTTGTCAATATCGGCGCAGGCCAGGTCGTGCAGCCCCTGTTGGGCATAGGCGCTGGCGCGCAGGAAGTAGGCATCGACGCGTCCCGGTTCCAGGACCAGGGCCCGGCCGCAATCGCTGACGGCCTTGTCCAGGCGTCCCTTCTTGGTCCAGGCCGAAGCGCGATTGTAGTAGGCCTCAGCCATGTTTGGCTGCACACGCAGCGCCGCCGTGAAGTCGAAGGTGGCCAGGTCGATGTCGTTCCGGCTCAGGTGAAGGAGGCCGCGGCCGTTGAGAAACAGGGGCGATTCGGGTTTGCGCCGGATGGCCTGGTCGAAGTCTTGCAGCGCCCCATCGCGGTCTCCCTGCAGTTCGCGCGTACGCCCCCGCTCGTAGAAAACGTCCGCATTATCCGGACTGAGTCGCAGGGCTTCATCGAAGTCCGCCAGCGCGGCATCGTACCGTCCCAAAGCACGAAACACGAACGCCCGCTCGGCATAGCCAACAGAATTATGCGGATCGAGTTTGACCGCACCTTGCAGATCCGCGAGGGCTAACTTGTGCAGGCCGCGCAAGCGATAGGTCAGGCCCCGTTTCAGCAGCGCCCTGGGATCGAGCGGGTCCAGGCGCAGTGCCCTGCTGTAATCGGCGATGGCCCTATCGTAATCGTGCCGGGCGCGGTAAGCGTCGCCGCGTTTGAGGTAGACCGGCGCCGTAAAAGGAGTCGAGCGAAAGACATGCGAATAGTCGGCGATGGCGTGATCGAGCTGGCCCTGGGAAACGAAGATGTCGCCACGCTTTTCGAGGGCCAGCGCGAAGCCGGGACTGATCTCGAGAGCGCGCTCCAAGTCCGCCAGCGCCGCTTCGCGGTCTCCCAGCCCGGCGCGGGCAGCGCCGCGGTTCGTATAAGCCACCACGTTTTGGGGATCGAGCTGCACGGCCGCGGTATAGGTCGCCACGGCGGCCTCGTACTCACCGCGTTGCAGGTGGATCTGCCCGGTCCGGAGCAATAACCCCGCTCCGGTCGCGGTATCGGCCTCCCCATTTTGACCGCTGTGGGCAGCAGCAGCCTCGGCACATTCCATGAGTGCAGACTCCTTGGTGGTTTGTTGCCGTTGGGATTGCTCAGCCGGCGCGCCACAGCGGTTCGGAGCCCATCTGGATTAGGGGACAAGTGCCCCATCCCCTTATCCGGGTGGGCTCTCAGCGAGAGTGCAGCGCCTTGACGTGCCCCTGCGGCGGGCTCTCCAGCACCCCACGGAGGCTTAGGGAGAGTGATACTCGCCGTAGATGAAGAGATTGCGTCGAATAAATGAATATTACCGGTGGAGGATGCCTGTCTCGCTGAACTTTCACGGGTTGACAGAGTCCGAGTGCCTTCTTTGAGCAATTGGCGTTGTTTTGATGAATTTCCGTGAACTTGAATTGTACGGCCTGAAATGCTCCGTACATTAGGTCAGACGGAGGCACATCCCGTGGGAATCCTGCGCAATCCGAACGTACTTCGCGGCTTCGCGTTGAGCGGTCTCGCCGCCAGCGCGATGCTCCTGGGCGATTATCTTCGGCCCGGCAGCCTTGCCTGCCCCTTTGATTCGTCTTGTGAAGAAGTCCTCCAATCTCGCTTTGCAAATCTGCTGGGCATCCCTCTGCCCATCATCGGCGTCCTAGTCTTCGCCACGATTCTTTGGCTGTCCGTTTCCCGCGGCGCGTGGGCTGAGCGTTTGCTTTGGCCGCTTGCCGTCACAGCCGGCTGCGGCGGCTGCCTGCTGATCGCTCTGCAAGTTTTCGTGATTCAGCGTTTGTGTGCCTTCTGTTTGATCGTGGATTTATCCGCCCTGGGCACGGCCTGGGTAGCAGTCGTTCAGAGCAAGCATAGGGCGGAGCTGCCAACCCGGGATAGCAGATTCCCCTTGATTTGGCTCGCCGCAGGCACAGCGACTTGTGGCTTGGCGGTTGTCGTGTGGGCTGGCGGCAAGACTTCGAGCCTTGAGGAAATGGCGCCGGTTCCTCCGGAAATCTCAAGCCATTGGCTGCCGGACAAAATCAACGTGGTTGAGGTGGCAGACTTCCAATGCGACCATTGCCGCCGCATGCACGCCGTGCTGACGCGCTTTCTGTACGAGGAGGGCGAACGCTTACACTTTGTGCGGCTCACGGCACCGATGCCCGGCCACAAGGAGGCACGCCATGCGTCGCGGGCCTTTCTTTGCGCCGAACGGCAGGGAAAGGCGGACTCCATGGCTGAGACGCTTTTTTCCTCTCCGACTCTGCTGCCGAAGGCCTGTGAACAGATGGCGGCGGCGCTTGGTCTGAACATGGCATCTTTTCGCGCCTGCGTGGCCGACCCGGCCCTCGACCGTCAGCTCGATGCGGAAATCGACTGGGTGCGCAACGTCAGCCCGCGCGGATTACCGGTCATTTGGGTTCAGGACCGCATGCTATTTGGTGAGCAGCCGATTGAAAGCCTGCGCGAAGCCGTGCGGCGCGCGGAGCAACGCTCCAGGTGAGCTCGGAGGACAGGGCAGTGTTTACGGTGCGATGTCCTGGCTGTGGCAAGCAGCACACGTTGGCCGAGCCGGTCGAACCAGCCGAGGAGTCGGTCAAAAAGCGCTGCTTGCGCTGCGGAGAGTTCTTCCCTTTAACTGATCCGGCGCTCAATCCGGAGCCTCAGCTGACAGCTGTGCAGAATGTCGCCGCCACTGGCGCCGGCACTCCGGGCGATTCGGTCGCCCTGGAGGAGGACGACGTGTTGCTGGAGCCGGGACTGGGCGAGGCGAAACCTAAGAAGGGCAAAAGCAAGAAAGACGCCGAACCAGGCTCGGATGACTCCGATCAAGGGGGCGGCGACAAAGGCAGCGAGGCGCCGGAAGAGGAACAGCCCGACGAATACCCGCTGCCAAAAAAGGGCAGTCGCTGGCCGATCTTCGCTGGCCTCGCCGCCGTCCTGCTCCTGGGAGCCGGGGCAGGCGCATATTTCTTGTTTATCAGAGGCAAGTCAGCTGCACCCGACGATAAACCCCTTGCCAGCAAGAGCAAGACCACTTCGCCGAAATCCAAGTCCACCACCAAAACCGTCGCGTCCAAGAAGACGCCGGACAGTAAAGAAAAGGGTCCAGCCGCCGCGCCGGTTGCCGAACCGCAGAAGATGGTGGCCATCAAGCTCTCCGCGCCTCGCCTGGCCCATGAGCTGGCAACCAAACCGGAAGAGACCAAGCGAAAATACCTGGACAAGACCCTGGAGCTGAGCGGCCTTTTCGATAAGGTGCAGACAACCAGTCCCCCCGCCGGAACATTCCTCGTCCAGGGACCGTTTCTCGGATGCAACCTGGGCGGCGTGCCTGCGAAGGTCTTGCAGGCCTGGTTAGCCCTCCCGCATGCCCAGCCGTTTACGGTCCGCGGCGTCTTTGAGAAGGACGGTCTGCTGCATAACTGCGAGCTGCTGCCCCTGTCGGCCGCCGCGGACGAGCAATACAAGGGCAAGGTCATCGAGGTCAGCGGCGGCGTCGCGGAGGTCGGCACCCAGGGCGAGCAGGAATTTCCCATGATTCGCCTGGAGCGCGAAACCAACGGGCTTCTGGACGTCACCTGTCTGTTCCCCAAGGGAGATGAGGCCCAGGTGCAGACCGTGAAGGCCGGCACACCCGTCACGATTCGCGGGACCTGTAACGGCCGCCACAGCACCTCGGATAACCTGTATGTCCGGCTGGACAACTGCCGGCTGGTCCATACCACCGCACCCGAGCCGCCGATCCAGCGGCTGGATGCCATTGCGCTCGTCCGCGAATACGAGGAAGACCTGTACCCGTCCCTGTACACACCGCCCGTCGCCTGGAAGGAAGACGCCAAGCCCCTGTCCATCGCCCAACTCGGCAAGGAATTTGCCAAGGACGGCAAGGCCGCCTTTGAAAAGAACTATCAAAACAAGATCCTCACCATCACCGGCAGGGTGCAGCGCAGAGTTCATCCCAACGCGCTCCTTCTGGAAAGCGGGGAAACGGATCGGCCCCTGATGCTGCAAGGTTTCTTCACGAAGCGGAAACTGGCCGGCTTCGATGAGCAGCAGGCCTGCTGCATCCAGGGCCTCTGCACCGGTATGTTGAATACCAACACGCTGCGGCTGGATAACTGCGAGTTCTTCGACCCTCTGGCCAACAAGGACCCGCGTCGCCTGACCCCGGAGCACTTCCCTTACAAGCCGGGAACCGACCTCACCTACGACATCGTCATATTCCCAACCGGCAGCAAACGCGAAGCTACTTTTATGCGCGAAGTTTACTTCCTGCGCGATGGCGGCCTGGTCCAGAGTATGACTACCCACCGCGGAACATTCGTGCCGGGCAAGAGCCCGCAGGACCCTGCCTTGCTGGACAACTGGCTGACCAACAAGAAGACCAAGCACGTGCGCCTTCCCGGCCCGGTCTATTTTTACCGGGTGGCCGGCGTTCATATTGAGATCGGACATCGCGTCCCGACCAAGGACGGCGGCGCCGAAACCGTCTGGGAGCCCGTGCTCAAGCTCGGCGCCAGGCGCGGCGATACCTGGAAGTCCCAGGAGGGCAGCACGCGGCGCCAGTACACGCTCGTGAAGTTTGACGAACACCGCGGCCGTCCTTGTGCCATCATCAAGGAAACGGTCAACGGCAACACGGAGCTGGATCAACGCTCGCTCGAAATACGCCACGTCTACGTCCTGGGGCTGGGCGAAGTGGAACGCGAGGAAGCGCAACCCCTGCCCTCAGGCGAGAAGAAAATCATTTCACTCAAGCGGCTGGTCGAGGATCTTGGTCCCCCCGCAGCAAAGAATTCAAGCAGCCAGCAGCGTGCCACGCCTTGAGCTTGTAGAACGGAATTCATTCCGTTCAGCACCGAACCGCTCCCGGGGGGTGTTGAACGGAATGAATTCCGTTCTACAGGACGTCACGCGGGGTTCCTGGCAAGTTGCAGAAAATGGAAGCTCTTCGCGCATGCCTGTCTTCATAGATTCTTCACACGTTATTCACACCATTCCCTTGAGCTGCTCATAACTTCCACCGCATAGCCCCTTAGCATTAGTTGCGGTGTGCGAAATGCACTTCCTGATTTGACGAGAAGGGAGATTCCAATGACGGCAAGGCTATGCGGATGGGCGGTGACCGCGCTTGCAGGAGTTGTCTTCTGGGCAGGTTCTGCCGCGGCGCAAGTAACCGTAGAGGGGTTCCCGGAGTACAAGGCAGCCGAGGGCGTGTCGGGCAACATGAAGAGCATCGGCTCCGACACCATGAATAATCTGATGGCGCTATGGGCGGAGGGCTTCCACAAGTTCTACCCGAACGTGCAGCTCGAAGTGGAAGGCAAGGGCTCGACCACGGCGCCGCCCGCGTTGATCTCGGGCGCCGCCCACTTCGGCCCCATGAGCCGGGCCATGAAACAGGCGGAGATCGATAAGTTCGAGCAGAAATTCGGCTACAAGCCAATCGGCCTGAAGAGCAGCATTGATATGCTGGCTGTCTATGTCAACAAGGACAACCCGATCAAGAGCCTGACCATGCAACAGCTGGATGCGATCTTTTCCAAGACGCGCAAAGCAGGCGGTCCGAAGGATATCGTCACCTGGGGCGACCTGGGGCTGGAAGGAGAATGGGCCGACAAACCGATCAGCATTTACGGCCGTAACTCCGCTTCCGGCACCTACGGTTACCTCAAGGAACACGTGTTGCTCAACGGCGACTACAAGGACTCCGTGAAGGAGCAGCCCGGTAGTTCCTCGGTGGTCCAGGGCGTGGCCAGCGACCGCTATGCCATCGGCTATAGCGGCATCGGCTACAAGACTGCCGACGTGCGCGCCGTGCCCCTGGCAAAGAATGCGAAAAGCGAACCGATCGAGGCGAGTGCCGAGAACGCCTACAAGGGCCAGTATCCGCTGGCGCGCTTTCTGTTTATCTACGTGAATTACAAGCCCAACAGCCAGCTCGATCCCCTGCGCCGCGAGTTCGTGAAGTACCTCTTCAGCAAGCAAGGCCAGCAAGACGTGATCAAGGACGGCTACATCCCCATCACAGCGACCATCGCTCAAGAAGCTCTCAAAGCCGTGGCTATTGAGGATGTCGCTTTTACCAGTACGGACAAGCCGTAGCTAAGGACGGTTGCGTTCTTTTGGTCATTGGTCATTAGTCATTCGTCATTCGAGAATGACGAATGACCAATGACGAATGACCAATACCAAGGGTCGATACCGGCCGCCAATGGAAGCCAAACACTCCTACACCGGGTATAGCCGGCGGCGCAAGACCAGCCCCCTGGTTCGCCTGGGCGAGATTCTGTCCCGCACGTTTATCACGATTGGCGGCATTGGCACCATTGTCGCCGTGGCCATGGTCTGTGTCTTCCTGGTCTGGGTGGTCTACCCGCTCTTCCTCGGCGCCACGGTAAAACAGCAGAGTTCCTTCGCCGCACCCGCGGAAGTCAAACGCCCTTTGCGCACCGGCATGGACGAATATCAAGTCCTCGGCTGGTCGCTGTTCGCGGACGGAACGTTACAGGTCTATCGCCTGGACAACGGCCAGGTCGTGGACCGTCGCGCGCTTTTCCCGGGCCGTAAGCTGACGGCCTGCTCGACGCCGAGCCGGGAAGAGAACCTGGCGTTTGGGTTTTATGACGGCACGGTTCAGCTCGGCCGCATCGGCTTTGGCACCCGCTTTCCCGAAGCGAAGGAAGTTCCCACGGCTCTGCGTGACTTGCCGATTGGCGAAATCGCCGATTTTGACGGCGGTATTCTCAGTCGCACCCCCGAGGGTCAACTGCGTGCGCAAAAGATCAGCGTGAAGTTGGAAGAACCGATCAAGCCGGTAGAAGCGTCTGCCGTCAAATTGATTGATACGAGCATGCGCCCGAACGGTGCCGTCCTGAGCGTATTGACGGCCGACGGCAAGCTGCGCATCAGTGCCGTAACGGAACGGGAAGACCTTCTGACGGGCAAGAAGACCAGGGAATTATCCGGCGGAGAATTGCCGCTGCCGCCGCGCGGTGACGGCAGTCTGCCCAGGTACCTGCTCCTTTCCGGCGTGGGAGACAATGTTTTCGTTGTCTGGGAAGACGGGCAATTCATTCGCGTCAGCGCGCAGGATATCGACAATCCCAAAGTCGTTGAAAACGCCGAATTCCTGGGCCAGCCGGAGCTTTCCCTTACGGCGGTGCAATTCCTGATCGGCAAGACGACCTTGCTGGTGGGTGATTCATCCGGCCGCATCCGCACCTGGTTTCGGACCGCGTCCCCGGATGCCGCCACCGCAGACAGTGCGATCATGACGCCTGCCCATACACTCGCCGGTTCGGGCGCCGCCGTCACGGCCCTGGCCGTTTCCGGCCGCACCCGCATGATGGCCGCCGGCTACGCGGACGGCAGCGTGCGTCTCTATTACGTTACCAGCGAAAAATCCCTTGCCGAAGTCCAGACGCAAAAGGGACAGCCGATCCAGGACCTGGCCATCGCTCCCAAGGACGACGGGCTCCTGGCGCAGACGTCGAGCAATATGTGGCGCTGGGCCGTCAACCCGGGTTATCCGGAAGTGACGCTGCGCTCCCTGTTTCGGCCGGTGTGGTATGAGGGGTATGCCGCGCCCGCGCACGTTTGGCAATCGTCGAGCGGCAGCGACGAATTCGAGCCG
>DASZFN010000608.1:0-6630 GCA_035939715.1 Gemmataceae bacterium
ACCTCGCCGGACGGCCGCTACGACCCCCTCTACCTCAGCAACTACGCCACCATCCACATCAAGGACGAATTGCTGCGCATCGACGGCGTCGGCGACCTCACCTACCTGGGCCAGCGCGACTACAGCATGCGCCTCTGGCTGGACCCGGAGAAGATGTCCACGCGCAATCTGACGGCGTCCGACGTCGTTTCCGCCATCACGCAGCAGAACACCCAGGTCGCGGCCGGTCAGCTGGGCCAGCCGCCGGTCGCTAGCGGCCAGGTCTTTCAGCTCACCATGAGCACGATGGGACGCCTCACCGATATCGAGCAGTTCGGCGACATGATCCTCAAGACCGACGCGCTCGGCCGCCTGGTGCGCCTCGCCGACGTGGCCAACATCGAACTGGGCGCCCAGGCCTACGATCAAACCTGCACGCTCAACGGTCAGCCCTCGGTGGCACTGTCGGTCTATCAGCTTCCCGGCTCCAACGCCCTGGAGACAGCCAACCGGGTGCGCGACAAGATGGCCGAGCTGAAAACGCGCTTTCCGGACGGACTGGATTATGACATCGTCTACGACACGACTCCTTTTATCACGCAGTCGATTCGCGAGGTGCGCAACACCTTGATCGACGCCGTGATTCTGGTAGCCGTGGTGGTGCTGCTGTTCCTGCAGAACTGGCGCACGGCAATCATCCCTCTCGTGGCCGTCCCGGTGGCGATCGTCGGCACGTTCGCCGTCATGGCCGCCATGGGCTACAGCCTGAACAACCTGACGCTCTTCGGCCTGGTGCTGGCCATCGGCATCGTCGTGGATGACGCCATCGTCGTCGTCGAAGCCGTCGAGCATCATATCGAGCATGGCCTGTCGCCGCGCGAGGCGACCATTCGGGCCATGGAACAAGTGTCGGGACCGGTGATCGCGGTCGGGCTGGTGCTGAGTGCCGTATTCGTGCCGTGCATGTTCATCAGCGGCATCACGGGACAATTCTTCCGGCAATTCGCGATGACCATTGCTGTGTCCACCGTGATCTCCATGTTCAACTCACTGACGCTGAGCCCGGCCCTGACGGCGCTGCTCTTGCGGCCGCGCGACAAGGCCATGGGACCGCCGCTGCCGAGACTGGCTTTTCCGCTGCTCGGCGGCTTCCTGGCCTGGAAGTTCCTGACGCCGTGGCTGGTGAGTGCGCTGGAGCGTTTGCCGGGGGACGGTTTCAACTTCGCGCGCCTGACGCCTGCGCTGCCGGCCGCGCTCGCCGTCGTGTTCGGCGCAGCGGCAGGTTGGCTCGTGAGCCGGCCGCTCAACCACGCGCTCGGCATCTTCTTTCGAGCGTTCAATAGCGGCTTCAACAAGGCAACGGGCGGCTACGTGCGCATGGTTAGCGGACTGCTGCGCGTGGGGGTCGTGGTTCTGCTGGTCTATGGCGGGCTGCTGGTGCTCACCTATCTCGGCTTCGCGCGCGCTCCCAAGGGCTTCATTCCGGCCCAGGACAAGGGTTACCTGCTCGTCAACGTGCAACTTCCCGATTCCGCCTCCGTGCAGCGCACCGCGCTGGTCATGCGCCGCATCGAGCAGATCGCTCTGGAGACCGAAGGCGTCAAGCATACCGTCGGCGTCGCCGGCCAATCGTTGCTGCTCAACGCCAACGCACCGAACTTTGGCGCGCTCTATATCATGCTCGAGGATTTCCACAAGCGCGGCCGCCATCTGTCGGGCGATGCCATTGCCGCCCGGCTTCAGGAGGCGCTGCAACGCGAGATTGCCGACGGCCTCGTCAATGTCTTCGGCGCGCCGCCGCTCGACGGCTTGGGCACGGCGGGTGGCTTCAAGCTCGTCATTGAGGACCGCGGCGACAGCGGCATGAAAACGCTGCAAGAGGTCGCTGACGACAAGGTGGAGTCCGGCAGCCGGCTCCCGGGCCTGCAAAACCTCTTCACCAGCTTCCGCGCTAACACGCCCTGGCTCTACCTCAATATCGACCGCATCCAGGCCAAGACCAAGGGCGTGTCCATGGGCGAGCTGTTCAACACCCTGCAGGTTTACCTGGGCTCGCTGTACGTCAACGACTTCAACCGCTTCGGCCGCACCTGGCAGGTCAACGTGCAAGCCGCGTCGGACTACCGCAAGCAGATCGAGGACCTCAGGCAACTGCGCATCCGCAGCGACCAGGGCAAGATGGTGCCGTTGGGCACGCTGGCGACGGTGCAGGACAAGAGCGGCCCGGTGCTCATCATGCGCTACAACATGTATCCCGCGGCCGCGATCAACATCACGCCGGCGCCGGGCGTCAGCTCCGGGCAGGTGATCGACATGACCAATAGCCTGGTGCAGCAGAAGTTCGTCCGCGGCATGCACTATGAATGGACCGAGCTGGCCCTGCTGCAACTGCAAACCGGCAACACCGCCATGCTCGTGTTCTTGCTGGCGGTGGTGCTGGTCTTCCTCGTGCTGGCCGCCCAGTACGAAAGCTGGGCGCTGCCGCTCGCCGTCATCCTGGTCGTGCCGATGTGCTTGCTCTGCTCCATCGCCGGCGTGTTGCTGGCGCACCTGGACGTAAACATCTTCACGCAGGTCGGCTTTGTGGTGCTGGTCGGCCTGGCGTGCAAGAACGCGATTTTGATTGTCGAGTTTGCCAAGGCACGCCGCGAAGCGGGCGCCGACCGCAAGCAGGCGACGCTGGAAGCATGCAAGCTGCGGCTGCGGCCTATTGTCATGACCTCCTTCGCGTTTATTCTCGGCGTCGTGCCGCTGGTGATCTCCGAAGGCGCCGGCGCGGAAATGCGGCGCACGCTCGGCACGGCGGTCTTCGCCGGCATGCTCGGCGTCACGCTCTTCGGCATCTTCCTGACGCCGGTGTTTTTCTATGTAATTCAGTATCTGAAGGACTTGCGCCCCACGGTGCCGGCGGATCAGGAAATCAGTCTCGGCGCCCATCAGCATCACTCTCAGGCCCACGCCCTGGCCGGTGTGGCGGAAGGCAACGGCTCAGCCGGAGGCTGAGTGTCAGCGGATCCGAGTCACTGGCCGGCACATCTACTTCCGGCCATTTCCTTGTGGTAAAATGTTCCGAGCTAGACCAAGGAGACCTATGAAAGGCGTTCGGTGTCCACGAAAGAACTATTGCAGGCGGCCGAGCAGCTTAGTGGTCAGGAATTGGATGAGCTCGTATCGAACTTACTCCACCTGCGCGCCCAGCGCGTGGCACCGTGCTTGCCCGAGACTGAAGATGGACTTCTGCAACAGATAAACGCCGCCCTTCCCTCGAACGAGCGCCGGCGTTATCGGCAACTGATCGACAAGCGCCGCGCCACGACATTAGGTCCGCAGGAGCATGAAGAACTGTTGAAACTGACGCAGCAAGAGGAGCGTCACAATGTCGGGCGTGTCGAGGCCCTTGCGAAACTCGCCGCGCTGCGTAAGAAACCGGTGCGCGACCTGATGGCCGATTTGGGACTCAAGACACTGCACGATGGCTGACAAGCGAGTCCCTGTCACAAGAACCAGCTGGCATAAGGTCTCCTCCGTGACGCCGCAACATTCATTCTCTATGTCCCGTATTGCAACGCTGAACCTCGCTGTTGCTGGACTCGGGGTCATTATCTCGCTGTGGCTTGGGGCTATGCTCATGCAGTTTGCCCATAGCCAGGTAAGTGCGGTCGGCCTTTTAGGCGGCCCGGACCCAATGGCGCTCTTCGACATCCTGCGGGATCGCACTTTCCGAGTTTATGTGATCTGTAGTTCTGGATTGCGCCTTCTATTCGCCCTCTGTCTCGTCATTGCTGCATTGGGACTTTTCCAGCATAGAGCATGGGGCCGTTCGCTAACGCTCACCTATGCTTGGACTCGTATCGGTACGGCTCTACTTGAATGGGCTTGGCTGCTTTTTCTGTTTGAGTCTGGTCATTTCCTTGGATTATTGGGGCTAGGACGACTCACCTCCTGGGGTATCGATCTTGAAGTGTGGGGAGAAAGATGTGCCTCTCTATGGTTTCTCATAGTCATGATCTATCCGATTGCTATCATTCTCGTCATGCGCACACCTGGGCCTCAATCGAAAGGACAGCCCGCCAATCCAGTCCCTGCGATTTGAGTGTCGGTAGCGATGGCCCCGACAACAGCCCCCAGCATCGGGACAGTCCGCCCTAGACCGGCTAAGATATCGAAAACCCTTCCCCCTGTTGCTCTTCCTAGGAACAGATATTTTATGGCTTCGGAACAATGGACGGCGGTCGATCGCTACATCACCGATCTGCTGGTCCGGCCTGACGCGGCTCTGGAAGCGGCGCTTCAGGCCAGCGTCGCGGCCGGGCTGCCGCCGATCAACGTGTCGCCGAACCAGGGCAAGCTGCTGATGTTACTGGCGCGGCTGCAGGGAGCGCGGAATATTCTGGAGATCGGCACGCTGGGCGGCTACAGCACGATCTGGTTGGCGCGAGCACTTCCGGAGGGCGGACTCCTGATTACGCTGGAGGCAGAGCCGCATAACGCCGAAGTTGCCCGCGCGAATATCGCCCGCGCCGGTGTGGCCGACCTTGTGGAGGTCCGCGTGGGGCGGGCTCAGGAGACGCTGCCGCAGCTTGCCGCTCAGGGTCGCGGGCCCTTTGATTTGATCTTCATCGACGCCGATAAGCAGAGCTATCCGGAGTACCTGGTGTGGGCGCTCAAGCTCGCACGCCCGGGGAGCCTGATTATTGCCGACAACGTGGTGCGCAAGGGCGGCGTCATCGATCCTGCCAGTGCCGATCCCAATGTTCAGGGCGTGCGCCGCTTTAACGAACTGCTGGCTGCCGAGCCCAGCCTGAGCGCCACGGCTATCCAGACCGTGGGCAGCAAAGGCTACGATGGCTTCGCGCTGGCGCTCGTCCTTGCCGACGAGCCGCAGTCTCGTCTCGCCTAGATGTGATTCTGACGCTAGAATCCGGAGCGCAGAATGCGGAGCCGGCTTTGCGTAAGCCGGCCCGAAGTGTCCGTGGAGACATTTATGAACGGTCGAATGAAGGTTCTTGCCGCGATCGCCATTGGGTTGGGTCTGGCAATCGGCTTTGTGACCACAACAAGATTCACGGGGCCCTCGGCCAAAGCGAATGCCCAGGTCCCGGCTGCCGCTGGGGGAGACGCCGAGCATGCGGCGACTACCCTCGCCACGCGGATCGGCAAGCTCGAGTTCACGCACGATTTCGCCAACGGCTTCCCCACGCACGCCACCGTCGCCAAGCTCTATGACGAGATCGACTTTCAGCGGGCTTGCCAGGCTTATCTCTGGGCGCTGCCCGTCGTTTCCTTCGCCACCTGGCAACGCGTGCATGAACAGGTCTTCGGCGCCCATAGCGGCGACATGGTGAGCTACGCAAATAACGACGACAAGCAGGGCATTCTGACCGCCAACGCCACCACGCCCTACCTGTCAGCGTTTGCCAACCTGACTGAAACCGGACCGCTGGTTGTCGAGATGCCGCCCACCGGCACCTATGGAGGGCACTGCGACTATTGGCAGCGGCCGCTACCGGAACAGACGCTGCCGGGAGCGCCGAAGCCGCAAGGCTCGACCTATCTGCTGCTGGCGCCGGGGCAGGAGCAGCCTGCCGCCGAGGGTTATCGCGTGCTGCGCTCTCCGACCAACAATGTCTTCTTTGGCTTCCGCGTTCTGGCCGTGGAGCCAAAACAAGCCAAGGCCATTGTGGACCGGCTGCGGGTCTACCCGTTTGCCACGCGCCGCAATCCGCCGCCGACGCGCATCGTCAGCCCCGGCGGCAAGGCCTGGAGCGCGACGCCGCCACGCGGCCTGAGCTACTGGGAGCGCCTGGCCGAGGTCATCGATAAGGAGCCGGTTCATGAACGCGATCGCTTTTTCCTGGCCATGCTCAGGCCGCTGGGCATCGAGAAGGGCAAGCGCTTCGCCCCCGACGAGCGGCAGCAGAAAATCTTGACCGAGGCCGCCCTGGTCGGCGAGGCCATGGCCAAGGCCAACACCTTCGACAAGCGTGCCGGCGAACCTTACTACCCGAACGCCCGCTGGAAGCTCGCTCTGATTTTGGACCCCAGCCAGCGCGCCGACAACTATGACCAGCTTGACGAACGGGCGGCCTGGTTTTACGAAGCGGTTACGGCGTCAAAAGCCATGGCCACGAAGACGCCGGGGACAGGCTCGGTATATCTCGGCGGCTATCAAGACAAAGACGGCGACTGGCTTGACGGCGGCCAATCCTACCGCTTGCGGATCCCCCCGAAGGTGCCGACCATGCTGTTCTGGTCAGTGACGCTTTATGACGTGGATACGCGCTGCTTCATCAAGAACAAGGAAAAGATCGCCGACCGTTCTTCGCGCATGGACCTGGTGAAGAATGACGATCAGTCCGTGGACATCTATTTTGGTCCGACGGCGCCGGCGGGCTTCGAGAAGAATTGGATTCCGACTGTCCCCGGCAAGGGCTGGTTCGCCTACTTCCGGCTGTTTTTGCCAACCGCGCCCTATTTCGATAAGAGCTGGCAACTGCCGGATATCGAGAAAGTAAAATAGTCAGCGTAACCGCAGCCCTTCCCAGACGACGTCCACCATTGCCTTCAACTCCCGTTCGCGGTGCGGCGGGTCTGCATGGGCAAAGACCATGGCGAGAGCCCAATCATGCGCGAGGCTCACGAGCAGCCGGG
>DASZFN010000609.1:0-18926 GCA_035939715.1 Gemmataceae bacterium
TGCCACGGTAATACTTCGAGGCTCGAAAGCAAGACAAAAGTGGGTTGCTAAGCGACCGTGCGCGCAAGGTACAAGGCGGCAGGGGGCTCGGAGCGTTTCGCTCGGCTTTGTTTCCTTGTACACTGAACGGTCGCCGCTGACTTTTAGGACAAGTCGAGTCTTCATAACGATGAAGCCGCCTCAGCCTCATCTAGTTCATCGCCTGCCGCCCGCGCCAAATTTTGTAGGGCGCGAGCAGGAGTTGTCCGCGGTGCGCGACCTCTGGACTTCCGGCTTTCGAGGTGTTGTGGCTTTGGTGGGACTGGGCGGCGCGGGGAAAACGGCTATCGCAGCGCGTTTTCTCGAGGAAGTGTTGGCGGGACCATCGGCGTGCCTTCCGCAGGGATTGTTTGTGTGGAGCTTCTATTAGGAACCGACGCCGGGCTTTTCCTGCAAGAGGCCTACCGTTACTTTGGCGGCGCGACCGCCGAGCTCTCCGCCAAGGGCATCGGCGTGTTCCATCTGTTACGGGAGGCTCTGAGCCACCAAGCCGGTCATGTCCTGGGACAGGCGCTCGTCCAGCAGGGCAAAATCGATGCAGCGCGCAAAGCCCTGCATGACGTTTTGACCTTGCGCAAACGGATCGGAGACCCTCGGACATGGCAGACGGAGAAGCTCTTGAATGGTCTAGCCGATACTGCTGGCCCGGGCGCTGAAGAATCACCGTAGGCCTATCGGCCTTCAATATTCAGCAACGCATCGCTGGCCGCGCGGCGCACTTCGGGCTCGGGGTCCTGAAGAGCGCGGCGCAGGGCCGTTGTTGCCTGCGCCGCCGCCGGCCCGAATCGGCCCAGGAGTCGGGCGGCTTGCTGCCGCACCATGTGATCGGAATCATTCAGTGTCTGAGTAATCGCGGGGATAGCCGGGCTGGCGCCGCTGCCTATGCTCTCGATGGCCCGCAAGGTCTCCTTGCGTTTTTCCGCGTCTGTGGCGGCCAGGGCATGTTCCAGTTGGGGCAGGGCGGCCGCCGCGGCAGGACCAAAACGTTCGAGCGCCTGCGCCGCCGCGATATTCACGTCGAAATCCCGGTCATCGAGAAGTTTGGCTAGTCCAGGGACCGCAATATCGGCGTGGCGCGTGCCGACCTTGCCGAGCGCACGAGCCGCCGCCCAACGCACGAAAAGATTATCGTCCTTGAGGGCCTTCACAAGCACCGGCGCAGTCGATTCGGCCTCGGGACCGATAGTCTCCAGCGCTTCGATGGCACTCAAACGGACCTGAGGCGAAGGATCCGCAGTGGCCTTGGCCAGCGCGGAGATCGTGCGCCGCAAGGCCTCGCTAACGGCACCGTCCCGGTCCTCCGGGACAGGCTTTTGAGTTGCGGTAGGAAGAGGCTTGCCGTCGGCCTTACCTTCCCCATTATCGCCCGGGCCGGCCGCCGGTCTAGGAGGTAAATCGCTCAGCGCGCGTTCGTAAAGACTGCGCGCCTGGGCGAGCTCCTCGACGGTGCGCGCCATAAGCAAGCGTACGTGCCGATCGTTGCTGGTCAGGGCCCTGGCCGCATTTGCAGCCTGTTCCTTGAAGGCCTCCATGAGGGGCTGCAATTCGGTTCGGGCCGCCTGTATGGCCTCTACCTCAAGACCGCCCCGGCTCAAGCCTTCGCTCGAGGAACGCTGCGGAATGGCGTTGGTCAGGGCGGTAGCGCCGACCCGAAACGTTTCGGCGCATAAGCGGCGCACGCCCGGATCCGGGTCGAACAGGCCCTTGCCGGCCACGCTTAGCGCCGCCTTGCCTGCAACCCCCAGTTCGGTTCGATCCATTTGTGCGCCCTTTGCAGTCTTTGAGAGGAAAACCCTTCCGGCCGCCTCGCTGCTGGTTACCAGTTGATTGGCCACACGCACCAGACCCAGCAGACCTTCCGCGGCGGCACGTCGCTCCTGGACGTCGCCACTGGCAAGCAGGTCACCAAGAGCCTTGCCGGCAAGCTTGGGCTCCGGGAAAATCTGGCCCAGGGCACGCGCCGCGGCGGCACGCACGGCCGGAGGATGTCCCTCTTTCATGAGCTCGGCCAGGTCCGGCCCAAAATCCCGGCCGATGCCTTTCTTGTCCTCGGGATTGCGCGCGCTGGGTCCCATTTCCGCAATGATGTTTATTACGGCAAGCTGGTCGGTGACGTTGCCCTGCTGGAGCAAGCTGCGGACCTGTTTCTGTAAACGCTCGACCAGGGCCTGGCGAACCTTGCGATCCACCGGGGCCATCTCGTCGCGGTCCTCTTCCAGGCGCCAGGCATTGAGCATCAAGGCGCGGCGCATTTGCGGAATCGTCCGCAGGGCAGCGATTTTCTCCATGAGCAGGTTTTCGCGTTTCTGGTTCAGGATCGGCCGTTCCTTATCCGCGTCCAATCCTTCCAGTTTGCGCGCCAGTTCTGGAAAGCGGAAGCGCAAATCCTGGAGCGAAGAGCCGAGTTCCCCGCGCAGTTCGTCCACCGGATCAGGCGGAAACGGCGCCGCCGAAGAAAGACCGGCAAAGAAGAGCAGGGCCATTCCGGAAAGGAAAGCCAACGAGCGCCACGAAGCCTTGTGTTTGATCCGGAGAAGTTGCATGGGTGGAACCTTTACTGCGATCCCAGGAAGAACGGTTACAAATGCCGGCCTGCGCCGACTATGTCATCTTGAGTATGACTCCAAACGAGCGATAATTCCAGTCTGCACGCCGGTACGGCGGCGCGGATTTTCCGCGGCAGACGCGCTGCCCGGCAGGCTCGTTAGAATGGGGCGATTTACGACGCATGTGAGCCGGTTTCTCTTCAGCTCTCCTCAAGGCGGCTCTGCCCGCTTCATTGAATATCGCGAAATCCCTTCGCTTGCCGACGCTGCAGGGCGCATACGCGCATTCCATTGCCTATTCATGCCAGTCCTATTTTTCGGAGCGGCCGGGCGTGCTGGATTTGCGCTTGTCGCTCCCCGCGCGGCGTTGATACATTAAGGGGGTCGATCTAAGCCGATTGACCGCGAGAAAAACCTCCGGGCTCACGGACAGTCGTTCGTGAGCCCTTGTTGTCGAGACGCGACATGCAAGCGAAGGCCTCAGTTCAGCCTGTCAGCGAAGGAGTCGAGCGGACGCTCAGCGTCTACCTGCTGGGTGCGGTCGACTTCGAGGCTGCGCTCGCGCTTCAGCGCCGACTCGCCTACGAGGTGGCCGGCAATCGCGATTCCGGAGCGCTGCTTCTATGCGAGCATGCGCCGCTTGTGACCATTGGCCGTCATGGCAGCTGGCGGCACGTGCTGCTCGAGCCGGAGGAGTTACGAGCGCGACGCTGGCCGGTGCGCTGGGTCAACCGCGGCGGCGGCTGTATTCTGCACGCGCCTGGTCAACTGGCCATTTACCCCATCCTTCCCCTGGATCGCCTCGGGTTGGGCATTCATGACTACCTGAGTAACCTGCAACAACTGATCGTTGCGGTGCTGGATGATTTCAGCATTCGCGGCGAGACGCGTGCCCGGCAGCCGGAAGTCTGGGTAGGTCCGCGGCCGATCGCCGCGCTCGGCGTCGCGGTGCGTAACTGGGTGTCGTATTATGGCGCTGCGTTGAACATCAATCCTGACTTGTCTCTCTTTCGCGCCGTGCGCATCGGCGGAGCGGCGGGTGGCGTCATGACCTCCGTCGAACGGGAACGGCGCGGGCCCTTGCGACCGGCGCTGGTCCGCGAGCGGCTGGTCGAGCATTTCGCCGATCACTTCGGCTTCTCCAGGATGTCGTTGTTCCACGATCACCCCTCGCTTCGGCGAAAGGCGCGCTCCGATGCTCTCGCTCCCTCTTCTTGACCGCGGGGAGACCCCGCCGCGCCGCCTGCCTTCGTGGCTCAAGCGTGCCCTGCCGCGCGGCAACGAGAATTTCTTTACGCATAATCTCCTGCGCGAGCTGAAGCTGGAGACGGTCTGCGAAAACGCCCGGTGTCCCAATCGGCCCGAATGCTATTCCCGGCGGACTGCGACCTTCATGATCCTGGGGAACGTCTGCACGCGCCCGTGCGGCTTCTGTTCCGTGGAGAAGGGAACGCCGGTGGTTCTGGAGGATGATGAGCCGGCACGAGTCGCGGAAGCGTCTTATCGACTGGGACTCCGGCACGTGGTGATCACGTCGGTAACCCGCGACGACCTGCCGGATGGCGGCGCGGAGCATTTCTATCGTTGTATCCTGGCCGTGCGTGCCCGTACCGGGGCCGCCGTTGAGGTGTTGACGCCGGATTTTCTGGGAGATCACCGCGCCGTCGAGCGTGTGCTCGAGGCGAGTCCGGAGGTCTACAATCACAACATGGAAACCGTGCCGCGGCTCTACAAAAAGGTGCGCGGCCGGGCCGGCTATCAGCGCAGCCTCGATCTGCTGGCCCACGTCAAGCAGCAGGCGCCCGAAACCGTTACCAAGAGCGGGCTGATGCTCGGGCTCGGCGAAACGACCGAGGAGTTGCTGGAAGTCCTTGCCGATCTACGCTCGGCGAACTGCGACACCCTGACACTCGGCCAATACCTGGCGCCGACTCTCAAGCATGTCCCCGTAAAGCGTTATGTGCCGCCAGAAGAATTTGGCGCTCTCGCCGTGCTCGCACGCACGCTGGGCTTCAAACAGGTGGCCAGCGGTCCCTTCGTACGCTCTAGCTATCACGCGGATGAAATGGTGCATCTCCATGCAAGCTGAGATCATCATGCCCGAAGTGGGTGCTGACTCGACCACCCTGAGCGTCTGGTTCGCCGACGTGGGCGAAGCCGTTTTTGAAGGGGATCGGCTGGTCGAAGTTGTGGTAGGCGGCGCGACCTTTGATGTGCCGGCGCCGGCGACAGGAAGGCTGGCCGAGAAGCGCATCTTGCCCGATGATCCCTTGCGGCCGGGGCAAGTGCTGGGATTGATAGAATTGGAAATGACCGAGCTGGAGAAAGGCGGAAGAGCATGACTGAAACAACAATCGAAAGGCGGTTGGTCGCCCTGGAAGCAGAGGTAATGCGTTTGAAAGAAAGCTTCGAGAAGTTGGCAGCCCCCGAGCGTCCGTGGTGGAAGGAGGTCGCGGGAACGTTCGTAAACGATCCGATTTATGAAGAAGCCATGCGTTTAGGAAGACAGTACCGAGAAAGCCTGCGCCCCAAGCCGCGAAAGAAGCGGAAAGGCTCCAATGGTCGTCCTGGACACCGACCATCTTAGCATGCTGGAATGGTCTGAAAGTGACGAAGGACTGCGCCTGCGGATGGGGCTCGAGGGCATTGCCGCCAATGCTGCAGTGACTACGATCATAAATTACGAAGAGCAGATGAGAGGCTGGATGGCTTACATGGCCAAGGCGCGGCGTATCGAGCAGCAGCTCGAGGCTTACAAGCGCTTGAAGAAGCACCTGGACAATTACTGGAAGATTGAAGTTCTCGATTTTGATTCCAGAGCAGCACAGCATTTCGAGCACCTGATTCGAAATCGCATCCGAATTGGGACAATGGATTTGAAGATCGCAGCGATCGTGCTTTCGCGAGGAGCGACCTTGTTAACGCGCAACCAAAAAGACTTCGGCCAGGTGCCCGGCTTGCGATTCGAGGACTGGACCAAGTAAGATGCCGCGCGGTTTGTTCATTTCGCTGGATGGACTGGACGGCACCGGTAAGACTACCCAATGCCGGTTGCTGGCTGCCTGGTTGCGCAGCGGGGGTTATACGGTTACGGAATGCACAGATCCTGGCGGCACGGCCGTCGGCAACGTCATCCGCGAACTGCTTCTGCATCACCGTCAAGACCTGAGCCTCCCCTGTGAAGCCTTTTTGTTCATGGCCAGTCGGGCCCAGCTTACGGCCGAGATTATCCGGCCGGCTCTCGATGCCAATCATGTGGTTGTGGCAGATCGCTATGTGCTCGCGAATGTGGTTTACCAGGGGCATGCCGGCGGGCTGGATCCGGTAATGCTGTGGCAAACCAGCCGGTTGGCAACCGGCGGACTGGAGCCTGATCTAACGCTTGTGTTGGATTTGCCGATAGAGGTGGCCATGAGCCGGCGCCACGGGCCGGCGGATCGCATGGAGCGCCGGGATGCGGCCTACCAAGCACGCGTGCGCGACGGCTTTCTTACGGAAGCCAGGCGGCAGCCCGATCGCATTCGCGTGATTGACGCCGGACAGTCGCGCGAAATCGTTCACGAAACCATTTGCCGGGAGGTTAAAAGTGTCTTGGCAGCGGGTTCGCGGGCATGAGCGCCTGATCGAGGTCTTCGACCGCGTCGTGAAACGCGGCCGGCTCGCGCATGCCTATCTTTTCACGGGACCTCCGGGGATCGGCAAGCGCCTGTTCGCGGACGAATTGGCCAAGGCTTTGCTGTGCGAGAATTCTCCTCCGGGGAGATTGGCGGCATGTGACCGGTGCCCGGCTTGTCTGCAGGTCGCCGCCGGCACGCACCCCGATCTGTTCATTGCCCGGCGTCCCGAAGAAAGTCTCGAACTGCCCATTGAAGTCATGCGCGAATTGTGCCAGGGCTTTGCCCTCAAATCCGCGCGCGGCCGGGGCAAAATTGTCATCCTGGACGACGCCGATGATCTCAATGAAGAGGCCGCCAATTGCTTTCTCAAGACGCTGGAAGAGCCGCCGCCTCGTGCCGTGCTGCTGTTGATCGGCACTAGCCCGGATCGTCAGCTTCCAACCATTCTGTCGCGTTGCCAAGTGGTGCCGTTTTCCCCATTACCCGACCAACTGGTGGCAGATCTTCTGCGCCAGCAGGGCATCGAGGATGCAAAGCTGATCGAGAAGCTGGTGCCGCTGAGTGGCGGGAGTCCCGGGCAGGCGCGCGCTCTGGCAGATCCCGGGTTGTGGGAGTTCAGGCAAACATTGATCAGAGCTTTATCGCGGAGTCCCTGTGATACCGTGGGGCTGGCGCAATCGTGGATGCGCTTCGTCGAGGAAGCCGGCAAGGAAGCGGCCGGGCAACGTCGCCGGGCCGCACAGGTTATTCATCTTCTCATCGAGTTCCTGAACGCAGCGTTGACCATGAGCGTCGGAGGCAGGCCCAAGCTCGTGGAACCGGAGGACAGGCGCGCCATGGAAGAATTGGTAAAACGGGCGGGCCCGGACGTGCTTGTCGATCTACTCAATCGCTGCCTGGACGGCGACTACCAAATTGACCGCCGGGCGCAGCTCGTGCTCGTGCTGGAGGCGCTGGTTGACGCTCTCGGACAGAGACTCAAAAGCGCCTGAAACAAGGCCAAGTTGCTCTTGGCCCGAAAAAGCCTACTTGCTATAGGCCGGACTCACCATAAGTGCGCAGGGAAGATACTCCGCATGTTCCGGGGTATCCGCATATGCAAAACCGAGGACCAACCGTGAGACGGCTGGCGCTTGCATTGGTGTTTGTCGCGGGCTGCAGCACGGCCCCGATCGCCGATTTGCTGGACCGTTTCAGCCCAGGAAAGTTGGAGCCGGCCAAGGTCGCACCGTACGGCGGAGTGTGTGGTCCGCAACAAGTCGGTGTGGTACCCGCCGGTCCTGTGTCCCTCCCGGGGGCGGCCGTTCCTATGGGTCCGCCGCTGCCGGCGCCGCCGGGCGTCGCTCCGCAGGGAGCTTTCGGCCCCCAGCCGCTGCCGCCGCCCGATTTTGGTCTTCCGCCCGGCAGATGAGCTCGGCGCTCTTCGTAGGGCAGGTTTTCAACCTGCCTATGCAGCCCTGCACTCATGCTCATTTCAGTTTTGCACAGCCCACAAGCACAAGGACGTCAGATCGCGCTGAAAATCCAGTTTCTGCGCCAGTTCTCGTAATTCCTTGGTCCTGTCCGGAGAATGCGCGGCCGCAGCAGCGATTGCCACGCGCTTGATATCCGGGTCGATGGGAGCTTGCCGTACCTGCTCCAGGTCGGGCGCTTTGCCGGTGGCCAGCATCGCGGCGAAGCGGCGCTCCTCGCGATCGCCTTTAGCGAGCGCAGACAGAAATTTTTGCCACTCTTGCTCGGCCAGCTTTGCTTTCTTCGCCTTGAGCGCAGCCAGGTAAACGAGCGCATGCTGCAGCGCCGCCTGATCCGCGTTGGCCTCGATGATCTTCGTGGCCGCCTCCTCCAGCTTGCCGCGCAGCAGAAGCGGCTCGAAGGGCGGCATATTGGGGATTTGCGCGGCTTGTTTCAGAAACCCTTGCACATCGTTAGTGCAGCAACTGAGCACCATTTCCATCCCGGCGCGCACGACCGGTCGTTCCGCCTGAGCGTCCGGTCCTGAGATGGACTGGACGGCTTGCTCGATAGTGGCTCGGGCCTTGTCCCGGTCCCCCTTGGCCGCAAGAACCTGCAGGCGCTGCATGAGAACCTGCAGGTTTTCCTCGACGTCCCCGGGCCGCGGTTTCAGATGATCCAGTAGCCGGTCGTACTGTCCGGCCGCAAACAACGCGGCATCGTAATGACGGCTCAGGAGATTATTTGGCGCCAGCTCAATCGCTTTCTCTGTCCACTTAACGGCTTCGGGATACTGGCCCTGGGCCAGGGCACGAAAACCGAGCGAATAAAGGGCATAGGCAGAAGGAGGTTTCGCCGTGGCTGCCTGGCGCACCAATTCCTCACCCTTGCCCGCGCCTTCCACGCGGCCCAGCAGATAAAGCGCGTCGGGCTCTCGATTGGTTTCCGCCACGAGCTTGCGATACTCCGGGATCAGGTCGTGCTCGGGGTGAAGCCGTTCCATCGTGCTCTGATACAGGCGGTGCCATTCCACCAGCAAGGGACGCTCGTTCAAGCGAAGGCGTAGGAATCTTAGGGCCTCTTCCGCCTCGAGCTGACTCAGCAGCCAGCTAAGGGCAACCACGTCGTCGGGATCGAACTGCAGCCAGCGGCGGGCATATTCTCTGCTTTGGGGTCCGTCGCGCAGTTGGCCGATCACCTGCAGCCGTTGCCTCCAGTTGGTGATCGGCGGCAGGGAAATGCGCGTCTTGGTCACTTCCTTGCCTTTCAGCGTCAAGGTTTGCGGGAAAGGGGCAAACTCATAGTCGATGCCCTTGAATGTGTAAAGCGTTTCACCCAGGTGCAGTTGCGGTTGCCGCCGTGGCGGTGTCGCCGTCTCCGCATAAACAGCCTCCTGCCAGACGAGGACAGCGAGCTGGTCGGGATTGATGACAAAAGTCGGCCTCGAAAACGGCCTTGTCAGGAATGAAGTCTGGACTTCGCAAATGAGGGTGCTGGCGGCCAGGTGCGGGTCGCGAAATTCCAGGTTGACGGTTCCCTCCGGTATATGAATAGCCGTTGCCTGCCCCGGGCGCAGGGACCATTCGCGACCGTTTACCGCAACTTGATAGGGTTTGCCGGCGCCGTTAACCAGATAGACCTTGCGCGACTGGCCCATGGTGTAGGCGGCAATTAGGTACCAGCATAATAGACCGAGAATGATGATCGGTGCGACCACGCGCGGCAGCAGGGCGGTCCAGCCGCCTTCGCGGTAACCGGTCTTCCCCGATTCGCTCAGGTATGCCGACTTGATTTTCTTGCCGCTGTGCTGATAGCGCTCCGATAGCTTGCGCTGCTTTCTGTAGGTCTTGTCGTCCGCGAATTCCGGAAAAGTCTTGTCGCGGCGCTCGATGACAGCCAGAGCCTGCTCATGCATGCCTTCTTGCTGATAGCCTTCAATCAGCAGGAAGATCATGCCAATCCCAGCGACCTGCTTCTGTGTCAGGATGTGCACCAGGTAAGGCGCTGCTTCTTCCGGCCGATGTTGCTTCAGCAATACATGGGCGAGACTTTCCCTGACCTCCGGCTTGTCTTCAACGGCCAGCGCCGCGCGGAACGCATCCTCCGCCTCCGCGTAGCGTGAAAAATAACTGTAGCCGCCGCCAAGCTGCGTCTGGATGGCGGCATCGTCGCGGCGATGGCCGGCAAGACTTTCCGCAAGCTGGTCGAACAGGCCGGCATCTTGATAGGAGATGGCCAGCGCCAGTCCTTCCAGAATCGTAGCGCGGTCATCCGGGTTGGCCTTGAGCTTTTCCAGGAGCAGGGCTGTATCGCTGGCCTTGCCCTCTTCCCATTTCTTCAGGCTGATGACGCGGTGGCGGCTGCACGAAGGACACTGTTGCAGAATGCGCTTGCGCGACAGCGGGATGATCGGCACCATGAACACGACAAAGTAAAGCGTCGTGTCATACGACTGCAATTCCCCGACCCGCTGGCAGAAACTGCACGTGCTCTTGAAGCGGTGGATGCGCCGTTTGCCGTAGTACCAGGTGCCGATGCCGTCATGTACCGTGGGCATTGATTCTTCCCAAAAAGTGTCGCTCGATTAGGAGGCTCTGAAGCGGGCACCTGCTCATTATTCATGAGCGCTGCCATGAGAGCAAGAGTTGCAAGGAACTTACAGGAGTGCGAAGAATTCGTCGTCGCTCAAGCTGCGCGATAAGGTGCAACCGACGCGCCAGGTGCCGTCGGCCTGCTGGGTGGAATGTTGAACGCGGCCGGAAAGGATGCCGGAAAAGCCAGCATGCTTGGTTTGCAGCTGAATGGCGAGGACCGTGCCGACGTCGAAGGGACGGTCGAGAATCAGGCCCATGCTGCGCGTGGTGATGTCGTGGACGCGGGCGTGGACCGGCTGAAAACTTGGCTTGGCCAGAAGACGGACAGGCGGCTGCCGGCAGCAGCGGTAGCGCTCCGAGAAGCGACGCTCCAGCTCCAGGGTCGCTGGTTTTGATCCTTCCTTGATTGGCAGTGGGTCCTCGGGCATTGGTGCGCTCGCGGGCAGAGTACCGGATGCGAAACCCAGGTCGAGCAAGCTTAGGCCATCCCGCGGGAAAAGGCAAACATGCGGCCGGCACAACCGGACCAGGCGGGCAACAGGATTCATCCCAGACGCGAAACCGCATAAATTGGATTGCACTGCGCACACCCACGCACAACGCGGCCGTGCCCCACGATAACCACCGCCGTTTTTGTCGGAGACGTTTCTGGGGATGTGCCACTGGAAAATCGCTGGAGTAAACGTAACCGCATTGCCGTCTTTACTTTGCGTCAGCCTGAGCGCGCGATAACGTGACGAAAACATCTTCCAGCGTCGGCTCGGCGGGGTGGACTTCCTCGTTCTTCAAGCCAAGATCGGTCGGCGAAAGGCCTTCATCGACCAGGACGAAAATGGCCTGGCCGAAGATAGTGGCTTGCTTAACGCCCGGCAAACGCCGGATGCGCTCGAGCGTGCCGGCGGCATCGGCGCTGAAGATTTCCAGCCGGCGCGTGCCGGGCGGTGTTACGCCGGGCAGGCCCTTCAGTTCCTTCGGCGTTCCGACGGCGAGCAACCGGGACATGTAGATGTAGCCCACGCGGGCGCAGCGTTCGGCTTCGTCCATGTAATGTGTCGTGACGAAGAGGGTGATGCCCTCGGCGGCAAGTCGAAAGAGCAAGTCCCAAAGATCGCGGCGCGCGACCGGATCGATCCCGGCCGTTGGCTCGTCCAGAAAGACGAGCCGCGGCCGGTGCAAGAGGGCACAAACCAGGGCCAGCCGTTGCTTCCAGCCGCCGGACAGCCGGCCCGCCCGACGATGGAGATAAGATTCCAGCCCGGTCAGTTTAACCAGCTCGATCTTTCGCGCGCGGGCATCGGCGCTCGACAGGCCGTAGATGCCGGCGTAGAAATCCATGTTCTCCTGGGCCGTGAGGTCTTCATAGAGCGCGAACTTCTGCGACATGTAGCCGATGGCGGCGCGGATTCTTTCCGGGTCCTTGTTCACGTCCTGTCCGAGCACGTGAGCCGAGCCCTCGGCCAGGGGCACGAGGCCGCACAGCGCTCGGATCAGGGTTGTTTTCCCCGAGCCGTTGGGTCCTAACAAACCGAATACTTCACCTGGGCCAACCGTCAGACTGGCGCGATTGACGGCGGTAAAGGTTCCAAAGCGAATGGTGACATTGCGGGCTTCGATGACGGCTGGTGAGCGGTGAGTGGCGAATGGTGAGTGCTGAGTAAAGGACTCATCCGCGATGACATGTTCCATAGCGTATTTACCACTCACTACTCACCCACTCACCACTCACTTACTGCAACGGCACGGTAACCTGCGCTGCCATGCCGGACTTGAAGACGCCCTCCGGATTCGGCACATGCACCTTGACGCCGAATACCTGAAAGCGGCGCTCGTCGGCACTCTGCACGTTACGGGGCGTGAATTCGCTCTCGGAGGCAATCTGGATGATTCTGCCCTGAAAAACTCTGTCGGGATGCGAATCAATCGTCACGGTCACGTCCTGCTTCAACTTTACCAGGCCGAGCTTCGTTTCCGGCACATAGACGCGAACCCAGAGATCATCGGTGCGCAAGACCCGCACGATGGGCTGATTCGGCGTCACCACGTCGCCTTTGCGGACCGCCATGACCTCGATGACCACGCGCTCGGGAGCGCTGACCACGGCCTCCTTGAGATTGGCGTCCAGCTCCTGGAGCCTGCCGAAGGCCTCGGCTCGGCGGGCTTCCGCGGCGCCCTTATCTTCGGTGCGCGTGCCCGCCATGATGAGATCATAATTCGCCTGCGCCTGCTCCATCTGCGCCTTGGCTTCGGCGATGTCCTCGTCCCGGCTGCCCTTGAGAAGCTGATCGAGGTAGGCCCGCGTCCGGCTGACGACGCCGCGCAGCCGATCGCGATTCGCGCGGGCCGCCTCGTAGTCCTCGGGCGCCATGGCGCGCTTGTTGTAAAGCTTCTCCGCGCGATCGAAGCGCTCGACGGCCAGCTCCAGGTCGGCCTCGGCGCTCTTGAGATCGCTGCGCGCCTGCTGAATCTCCTCGATACGCGGCCCGGCCTTGACGCGCTTGTAGCGCTCGCGGGCGGCCTCGAGCGCCTTGCGCGACGCTTCTTTCTCCTCGGGGCGGGCCCCGGCAATGGCCTTGTCCAGCTCAAACTGGGCCGCTTGCAACCTTGCCTCGGCCTGCTGCCGCTGGGCTTCCAGCTCGGGGACGTCAAACGTGACCAGCGCTTGATCCTTGGCCGCGATGGCGCCTTCCAGGATTTCAACACTCTTGACACGGCCGCCAATCTTGGAGCCCAGGCGGATTTCTTGAATCTCAACGACACCGGGCAGTACCAGCGTCTGTGGCCGCTGCCGCGGCCAGAAAAACCCCACGGCCGCACCGGTAGCGGCGAGCAGGAGCACCAGAAAAAGGATTTGTCTACGCTTCATCGCCTGACTGCGAGTCTAACTGTAATGCGCCCGGCAACTTTATCTTAAGAAATGTTCCGCAGACAGGGCATGTCCGGGCACTAGGCGGAAGCCGACATTTGATCGTGAGCTTCCGTAAGCCGGCTAACTCCGGTACGGTCGAAAAGGGTATATTTGCCGTCCCGATCGATATAAACGGCCACGGCTCCGCGCATGGCCAACGCTTCAGGGTGGTCCACCGTGAAGCGATTGCCGCTGACCAGCTCGACGGTAAAGGGCTTGAATGGCCAACGTCGGAGAAACGCTTCTAGCGCCTGCTGAAAGTTGGACTCTACCATAGTCCGATTGTACCGCCATCTAATGCAGGACGGAAGCACTTACTTATCGATCAAGGCGTCCAGCGTGAACATGCTATGTCGGCCGAGCCTAGTTTTCTATCATACCCTCAACCGACGCCCGGATTTTGTATCGAGGATCCTTAGATATGCCGGAGGGGCAAGCCTCACTGGTTCGGCGCATTCTCGTCGCCAACCGCGGCGAAATCGCCATTCGCGTATTTCGTTCATCCCATGAGCTGGGCCTGCGCACGGTTGCGATCTATTCGCACGAGGATCGCTTTGCGCTGCACCGCTTCAAGGCGGACGAGGCATATCGCGTGGGCAAGGCCGGGGAGCCGATTCGCGCTTATCTCGATATTGCCGGCATCGTGGCTATCGCCAAGCAGCATGAGGTCGATGCGATCCATCCGGGCTACGGTTTTCTGTCGGAGAATCCGGCTTTCGCCCGCGCTTGCCGGGAGGCGGGCCTGATCTTCATCGGGCCGCGCACCGAAATCCTGGAGCAACTGGGCGACAAGCTCGCCGCGCGACGAATCGCCACCCAGGCCGGCGTGCCCATCCTGGCGGGCAGCGATGAGCCCGTGAAGAGTAACGCCGAAGCTAGGGCCATCGCTCGAAAGTTAGGCTTTCCAGTAATCGTCAAGGCGTCGATGGGCGGCGGCGGCCGCGGCATGCGCATCGCGCTGCGCCCGGAACAGCTTGACGAGGCCATCGAGCAGGCGCGCCGGGAAGCGGGCGCCGCCTTTGGCGTGGCGGACGTCTTCCTGGAAAAATATCTCCAGCGCGCCCGGCATATTGAGGTTCAGCTGGTCGGCGACCAATATGGCCAGCTCGTGCATCTTTTTGAGCGCGATTGTTCCTTGCAGCGGCGCCATCAGAAGATCGTCGAGATCGCCCCCGCTCTGAATCTCGACGCGCAAGCGCGGCAAAGGATCCTCGACGCCGCCCTGGCGGTCGGCAAGGCCGTGCACCTGGATAACGCCAGCACCGTGGAATTTCTGCTGGATGCCGACAGCGGCCGGTTCTATTTCATCGAGGTGAACCCGCGCCTCCAGGTCGAGCACACCGTCACCGAGGTCGTCACCGGTGTCGACATCGTCAAGAGCCAGATTCTTATCGCCCAGGGGAGGCCGCTCAGCGATCCGGAAATCGGCCTCGATGCGCAAGAGAAAATCTCGACGCGCGGCTTCGCGTTCCAGTGCCGGGTCACCACCGAGGACCCGGGCAATAACTTCCTGCCGCACTATGGGCGGCTCAGTCACTATCGCTCGGCCAGCGGCATGGGGATTCGCCTGGACGCAGGCTCGGCATTCTCGGGGGCGGTCATCACGCCGTTCTACGATTCTCTGCTCGTCAAGGTTACGGCGCATGGCCTGCGTTTCTTCGATGCCACCCGGCGCATGGAGCGTTGTCTGCAAGAGTTCCGGGTCCGCGGCGTTAAAACGAATATTCCCTTTCTGCTCAACCTGGTCACGCACGCCGACTTCCTGGCCGGCCGCTTCACGACGAGCTTTCTTGATGAAACGCCGGCACTTTTTGCCCTTTCCACCCGGCAAGACCGCGCCACCAAGCTGCTCACCTACATCGGCGAGGTGATCGTCAACGGCCATCCGGATTTGGTGAGTGGTCGAGTGGTGAGTGGTGCGCAGCCCGTTCATCGACAACCCGCGCCCGTTCCCCCACTCACGACTCACCACTCACCGCTCACGTCTCGCCCCTCCCCTTCAGGCACGCGCGACAAATTCCACGAGCTGGGCGCCGAAGGCTTTTCGCGTTGGATTCTGGACCAACAGCGGCTGCTCGTGACCGACACGACCTTTCGCGATGCGCATCAATCCTTGCTGGCCACGCGCATGCGCACGTTCGACATGCTGCAGATCGCTCCGGTCTATGCGGCGCAGCAAGCGGACCTGTTCTCGTTAGAGATATGGGGCGGCGCGACGTTTGATACTTCCATGCGTTTCCTCAAGGAGTCGCCATGGGATCGGCTCGCCGACCTGCGCGAGCGCATTCCGAATATTCTTTTCCAGATGCTCTTTCGGGCAGCGAACGCGGTTGGCTATACGAATTATCCGGACAACGTCGTCAAGGCATTCGTCAAGGAGGCCGCCCAGGCGGGCATCGACCTGTTCCGCATCTTTGATGCCCTCAACTGGCTGCCCAATTTGCGCCTCGGCATTGAAGCGGTGCGCAACACGGGCATGCTGTGCGAGCCTGCCATTTGCTACACGGGCGACATCCTTGACCTCAACCGTTCCAAATACGACTTGAAGTATTATGTCGAGCTGGCCAGGGAATTGGAAAAGCTCGGGGCAAACGTGCTGGCGATCAAGGACATGGCCGGCCTGTGCAAGCCGTATGCGGCCCAGCTTCTCGTGCGCACCCTGAAGCAGGAAGTCGGCATCCCCATCCATTTCCATACCCACGATTCGGCGGGCAGCCAGATCGCCTCGCTCTTGCTTGCGGCCGAAGAAGACGTGGATATCGTCGATGCCGCCATGGCGCCGTTTTCCGGGATGACGAGTCAGCCGAGCCTCAATGCCCTTGTCGAGGCCCTGCGTTTCACCGGACGCGACACCGGCATTGCCTTCGAGCCGGCCCAGGCGATTGCCGATTACTGGGACGTGGTGCGCCGCTTCTACCGGCCGTTTGACGTGGCGGCGATCGGGCCGTTCGCGCCGGCGTCCAATGCCGACGTCTATCGCCACGAGATGCCGGGCGGGCAGTACACGAACCTCTATCAGCAGGCGCAAGCCCTGGGCCTGGAATCCCGCTGGGGCGAGGTCTGCCGCATGTACGCCGAAGTCAATAGCCTGTTCGGCGACATCATCAAGGTGACGCCGACTTCCAAGGTGGTCGGCGACATGGCTCTGTTCATGGTCGGCAACAGCTTGACGCCGAAAGATGTCCTGGAAGGGGACCGGGAGTTGGCGTTTCCCGAGTCGGTCGTGGAATTCTTCGAAGGCCGTCTCGGCCAACCGCCGGGCGGCTTTCCCAAGAGCCTGCAAAAGCGCGTGCTGCGCGGCCGCAAGCCGATGCGTGGCCGGCCTGGCGCCAGCTTGCCGCCCGCCGATTTTGCCGCCACCCGGAAGCAACTGGAGAAACAGCTCAAACGCCCGGTGACCGAACGCGAGACGGTCAGCTACCTGCTCTATCCGCGCGTCTTCCCGGAATTCGAGGCGCACCAGCAGAAGTACTCGGACACCAGCTTGCTGCCCACGCCCGTCTTTTTTCACGGCATGGAACCGGGCGAAGAAATCAGCGTGGACATTGAGGCGGGCAAAACGCTGATTATCAAGTTCATCACGATCGGCGACCCGCAGCCGGAAGGCAATCGCCTGGTCTTCTTCGAACTCAATGGCCAGCCGCGCGAAGTCCTCGTTATCGACCGCAGTCTCGCCGGCAAACTGCAGCGGCATCCCAAGGCCGAGCCCGATAATCCTTTGCACGTCGGCGCGCCCATGCCTGGTCTCGTAGTCAGCGCGACCGTGGCCCCCGGCGAAAAGGTCGCGGCAGGGCAGAAGCTGTTCACCCTGGAAGCCATGAAGATGGAGACGACGCTCTACGCCGAGCGGGCCGGGACCGTGGCGGAGGTCCTGGTCAAGCCAGGAACGCAGATTGAATCCGGAGACTTGCTGCTACGTTTCGAGGCGGAATAATGTCAGTTCGAAGAGGGCCAACATGCGGGCCTAACAGGGCCACGACGGCCCTGTTGGTCTAATTCCATATCTGCTTGCCATGTTTCGGCTTACGGGTGCGAGAGAGGGCACAGGGGGCACAGGGCCAGCGGGCCACATGTTTTTCAAACGCCAAAAAAATGCAGCATCTGGTCTTCTACAATCGCGCATCGATTTGTAAGGCGGCTTCAGCTTCTTGAGCCAGCCTGCCATCGGATAACCAGAATTTGGTTTGCGCGGCGCCCTGTGTGGCGGGCGCCAGCCAAGCGCCAACCAAAGCGCCAAGCAAATTTTCCAGGACGTCCATTATTTTGAGGCCCCTTACGTCTTGGGCGCCAACAGAGCGCCAGCCAAACCGTCCGCCCGCCATGAAAGTGGCGGATCGGCGGCCGAGCCAGGGAGGTGGAGAGGGCTGGCCACCTTTCCTGCCCTCGTTGATTTCCAGAGGATTTCGTCGGTTTTGGTGGCCATCTTCATGGCCGTGTTGTGCACCTTGGGGCGGGGAGCTAGCAGTCTCGGGAGTTGGGACATTTTCCCTTTTTTGAAGAACGCCCCTTTGGGCAGGAGCTTAAGCCATCGGCGGAGCTTCTGCACCGACACATTCGGACCGGCTATCTCTCGCGAACCACGTGCGGGCTAGCTATACTGGAAGTTGCCTGAATACCAATTAGGGGGTGTTTATGAATGGCCCGATGGCTACGTTGTCCCGGCCAGCCGTTCCGGCCGCGGTTCAGGAATTCGCGACCGAGAAAGGTGTCAGCCGTTACGTGAAGGCGGTCATCGATCTCGCTCAGCAAGCTTTTCCTTCATCCACTCTAACCGTGTCACTGGGACAGGACGTCGAAGATGAACTGCATCGCTACATTGCCCTCGATGTAGAAGCCAGCGGCCAGACGGCCGACGGCTTGCTCCGCGGGCAGCGCATCTGGTCCTCGGGACTCCCGCGCGTCTGCCCGCCTGGCCACGCCGTCTACTTTGTGCTGGGCTGGCGATGAATTGGCGAGACTTAGTCCTTCAACATCCCGCCCAGGGACGCTCGGCCCGCGAAGCACGGCGCTCTTTCCGGCTGCGTAGCTTTTCAAGAAGCGCCGCGGGCGGAGGGCCCAGGAAGTAACAATCGAGCAGCCAGCCGCCATCCTGCTTGTAGCAGCCGTTGACACGGATATCAGCCGCGGACTCGTTCGTGGGGCCGCTGCCGATCCAGACTCTCATAGCCTGGCCGGTCCGTACGGGCCAGCAGCCGTAGATGTATAGCCGCGTGACCGATCGGCGAATCGGCGCCTGGTTGCCGTGGCGAACCTGGAAGAGCACGCCCTGGATGATTTCTCTTGCGATCTCGGTATGAGGAGCCAGGCCCGTTTCCGTATCGGGCCCGGGAGCGGGCAGCCGCGCTCGGTTGACGAGTTCCAGCAGCGTGTCGAGACGCTCTTCCGTCAGCGGCGCGAGAAACGCGCACTCGAGAAGCCAGCGCCCCTGGTCGAGCGACTCGACACGGGCAACGCGGGCAAACGCGTTATAGCTAGCATCCGAGCCCGGGTCGGGCAGGAACAGGGAAAGGCCGGTGCGCGGCTCAAAACGGCGCTGGAGGGCGATCTTGATGGTTTCCGCGGAGAGTTGGCTGACCGTGGCCGGCCACATGATGTCATTGTCGCCGCGCGAAGCCACGGGCTGACACTGAATCTCAAGGCACCGGGAAGGCTGCTCGAAGACCCGGCAGCCAGAATCGGTCACCCCCTCGGGGGGCTGTTCTGCTTTGCACTCGGCGTCAGCAACGGTCATGATGGCAACCTGACTGGGGTGGTCAAGTAGAAAACCGAAAAA
>DASZFN010000610.1:0-1538 GCA_035939715.1 Gemmataceae bacterium
TTCCAGCAATGCGGATCCGTTGCCGTATGTGACGCTCAACCGATGGGACTACGCCAAGCTCGCAGCTGCATTGGGGTTCACGTTCACCGCCACGGTTGATTCGCCTGCGACGCTTGCGACGGCGCTCGCGGGCGCCAAGGGCGTTTCGAGCGGGCCCGCTTTCGTCCAGGCGGTGGTCAAATCGCGCTCACTGCCGCCGCAACTGTGAGAAGCGGCATCCCGCTCTACGGGCCGGGGGGAACGCTTTGGGCGTGATGAAACAGGTTCTCCGGATCATAAGACTTCTTGACGGCGGACAGCCTGGGCAGGTTTGCACCCCAATAGGCGTCCGCAAAATTTTGCAGATCGAGATCGCAGTAGTTCACGTAAGCCGCGCCCGGCAAATACGGCCGCATGGCAGCGTAGACATTGGCCACATTGGCGACATGGGAAGGGGTATCAGCTGGGTGCAGCCAACTGGAGAAATATTGAATGCAGTATTGTGTCCCGCCGCGTCGGGGAAACGCGGTATCGGCGGCGGCCACATCGGAAATTACGCCGCCATAGGCATCGCATAGCACGGCAATTCCACCCACCGGGACTTGAGCGACGGCAGCGAGCATGGCTGCTATCGCGGAGGACGAAAGGGGGCTGAGGACGTAATCCGACTTCGCCTTCATATAGACCGTCTCATAATTCAGCCCGCCGGAGAAATGGTTGATTGCGTCCAGGAAGCTCAGCGTCTGGATGTTCAGCGGCTTTGACGGTGCCTCGACGCTCACCAGGACGGAGAGTTCGTTGCGCAGCTCGGTTTGCGAGCCGACCGACTGCCCAATGCACCGCATCGAGATCGCGCTACCAGGTGTGGGGCCCAGTTTCATGATGGAGGTGATGGTGCTGGGGGCATTTGGAGCCCAGCTTTGCCAGGCGCTGAAAACGCGCGCCGCCTTCGGTTGCGACAGCAGCCACGAGACGCCGAATACCAGCACATCGCTCAGAGGAAAGATGCGCAATTCGAACTGGGTGGCAATGCCGAAACTGCCGCCACCGCCGCCCCTGCAGGCCCAGAACAGGTCGGGCTCCGAGGTTGCGGTCGCCTCCAGCGTGGTGGCTTGGGCATCGATCAAGGTAACTTGCTGGAGATTGTCGCAGGTCAGGCCGTGCGACCTGGCGAGCAATCCATGTCCGCCCCCTAACGCGTGCCCGGCAATCCCGACCGTCGGACAACTGCCGGCTGGAAACGCATACCCGACGTTCGCGAGCTCCTGATAAACATCGTAGAGCGAAACTCCTGCTCCCGCGGTCACCAGCCCCGCGCTCGTGTCCACCGTGATGTCTTGCAGGCCGCGAAGGTCGATCACGACGTCGGTCGATTGCGAAAATCCTTCGTAGGAATGGCCTCCGCACCGCACCGCAAAAGACAGGCTGTTTGAGCGCACCCAATCCGTCATTACGGCGACCGCATTCTCTGTCTTGCACACTGCACGCAGTGCCGGTGCCAGTTGCGTGCGAAGATTGGCGGCGGGCAGATAGTCGGCGTACTGGGGATCGGCCGGCGT